>NZ_JNIR01000001.1:2172187-2475000 GCF_000702605.1 Exiguobacterium acetylicum DSM 20416
ATAGATCGCGTGTGGCATAACGGTCGCACCAAGCATGCCGGCAGCAAGGACGATGCTCGATGTGCCTTCGAATCCCGGCATTAGTTCTGCTGATAGATCACGGAAGACCGGATGGACTTCAAAGACTTCAATCGCAAAAGCCGCTGCGATGATTAAAACAAGAACGGCGATGACGGCTTCAAAATGTCGAAGTCCCTTCTGCTCAAATCCGAGGATGACGAATGATAGAACTGCCGTCAGTAATGCTGCCATCCGTAAATCGATCGCAAACAGTAAATGAAATCCGAGTGCGGCTCCGACGAACTCGGCGAGATCGGTCGCCATCGCGACGAGCTCCGCTTGGACCCAGTAGAAAAAGCGAAAGACCGGCGATAACTCTTCCCGGATCACCTCCGCTAAACTGAGATTGCTGACGATTCCGAGCTTAGCTGATAGGAACTGAATGACGACGGCCATCAAGTTCGAGGCGACGATGACCCAGAGCAGTAAGTAGCCATACTGGGCACCTGCCGTCATGTTCGTCGCGAAGTTTCCCGGATCGAGATACGCGACGGCAGCGACGAACGCTGGTCCAAGATATGTCCGTTTTTTGGGTAAATCTTGTGTAAGTGGCTGTGTCGCCATCTCGTTCACCTCACTTTTGGTTTTTATTATACGCTTATTTTGCATAAGAGCAACAAATATGTTTATGGTAAATAACAACGTATGAAGTGAACAAAAAAGGGGGGTCTCCTGTAATCAGGAAACACCCCTTCTGTTAGTTAGACAATCTTCCGCTCAGGTTCTGCACCTTTTAGCTGTGCTTGCACTTGATCAAATTCATCATAGATGGCTTGACTCGGTTCCTTCGTCACGAGACTACCGATGACGAGCGCGATCGTCGAAGCGATGAAAGCTGGAATCATCTCGTACATCTCAGAAATGTAGAATGGTAATCCATCAACATTTTGGTTAATGAGAATCCAGGCGATGACGACGACAGATCCCGTAATCATCGAAGCAAGTGCTCCTGTCTTGTTCATCCGGCGCCAAAGCAAGCTGAACAGCACAACTGGTCCGAACGCGGCACCGAAACCAGCCCACGCATAACCAACGAGAGTCAAGATCGACTTCTGTGCACCGAACGATAAGAGAATCGCTAGAGCAGCGACGACAAGGACCATCACGCGCCCCATGACCATCAATTCACGATCCGAAGCATCACGCTTGAAGAAACGTTGATAGAAATCATTCGTTGCCGCACTCGAAGAGACGAGTAGCTGTGTCGAGATCGTCGACATGATCGCAGCAAGTAATGCTGCTAGCAACAGTCCCGTAATGAACCCAGGGAAGAGATCTCGTGATAACTGAATGAAGACATTCTCTGGATTTTTTAGTCCAGCACTTTGTTGTGTGAAATAGGCATAACCGATTAAACCTGTCACCATCGCACCAACGATCGAGAACGTCATCCAGATCATTCCGACGCGACGTGCTGACTTCATCTCATGTAAGTTACGGATCGCCATGAAACGAACGATGATATGCGGTTGACCGAAATACCCGAGTCCCCAGGCGAGGAGCGAGATGATACCGATCGTCGTCGTTCCTTTGAAGAGTTCCAGTTTCGAACCGTCCGTCGACCGGATCGTCTCGAGTGTATCGTTGATACCGCCACTGAAAGCGAGGGCAACGCCTGGTACGATCAGCAGGGCAATGACCATGATCATCCCTTGGACGACGTCCGTCCAACTGACGGCAAGGAAACCACCGAGGAAGACATAGGCGATGACGACGCCCGCTAGAATCCAAAGACCTGTCGTATACTCGAGACCAAAAACGGCTTCGAACAAACGACCACCAGCGACAAAACCACTTGATGCGTACATTATAAAGAATATTAAGATAACTCCAGCTGAAACCGTACGCAAGACGCCACTTTTATCGTGGAATCGTTTTTCAAAGTAATCGGGAATCGTGATCGCATCTCCTGCATGTGCCGTATACGCACGCAGACGCGGCGCGACGAGTAACCAGTTGGCGTAAGCACCAAGCAATAAACCAACGACAATCCATCCACTGGACAGACCAGTTGCATACATCGCACCCGGTAATCCCATCAACAACCAGCCACTCATGTCACTCGCTCCAGCAGAGAGCGCTGTGACGACGGGACCAATCGTACGTCCCCCAAGCATGTAGTCATTCATGTTCTTTGTCCGATAATACGCAATGACGCCAAGTGCGACCATCAGTCCGAGATACAGCAAAATCGCAAACCACATTCCGTTCATCCTTGCTCCCCCTTTTTCCGTGATATAAGAAAAACGGGCATGCAGGTCGCACACCCGTTTCATCTATTAAACACCATTTCAGAACATTTCTGAAGTTGTTTTTGCTTGAAGATGTAAAGTCAAGTAATCCGGTCCGCCCGCTTTCGAATCCGTACCTGACATGTTGAATCCACCAAATGGTTGGTAGCCAACGATTGCGCCTGTGCAACCACGGTTGAAATAGAGGTTACCGACGTGGAAGTTCGCACGCGCGTACTCTTGGTTCGTCCGGTCTTGCGTGATGACAGCACCTGTCAAACCGTATTCCGTGTTGTTCGCGATATCGATCGCTTCTTTGAAATCCTTCGCTTTCGTGAAGGCGACGACTGGTCCGAAGATCTCTTCTTGCATCAAACGATCCGTTGGTTGAACGTCCGCGACGACTGTCGGTGAGACGAAGAATCCTGTTGAATCGTCTGCCGTACCACCTGCGACGATGCGTCCTTCTTCTTTTGCGACGTCGAAGTACGACGTGATTTTCTTGAACGCTGCCGCGTCGATGACCGGTCCGACATTGTTTGAAACGTCTGTCGGGTTACCGATGCTGAGTTTGTTCGTGTTCGCGACGACTTTTTCGAGCAACTCGTCATAGACAGAGTCGAGTGCGACGACACGTGAACAAGCTGAACATTTTTGACCCGAGAAGCCGAATGCCGCTTTCGTGATCATGTCCGCTGCGTAATCGAGGTCAGCCGACTCATCGATGACCATTGTATCTTTTCCACCCATTTCCGCGATGACGCGTTTGAGCCAGATTTGACCTTCGTTTAGTTTCGATGCCCGTTCGTTGATACGAAGACCGACATCACGTGATCCCGTGAAGCTGATGAAACGTGTTTTCGGATGATCGACGAGGTAGTCACCGACTTCTGCTCCTGAACCGGGTACGAAGTTCAAGACGCCCGCAGGAAGACCTGCTTGCTCCATGACTTCGACGAATTTCGCCGCGACGACCGGTGTCGTTGATGCGGGTTTCAAGAGGATCGGGTTCCCTGCCACGATTGCTGCGACAGCTGTTCCAGCCATGATCGCGAGTGGGAAGTTCCATGGTGAGATGATGACACCAACACCGAGTGGAATGTAATCGTAACGGTTGTATTCGCCTGGACGACTCTCGACTTTTTTGCCGTCTTTTAAGACGAGCATCTGGCGTGCATAGTACTCGAGGAAGTCGATCGCTTCTGCTGTATCGGCATCGGCTTCGTTCCAAGGTTTCCCTGCTTCTTTGACGAGGTAGGCAGAGAACTCATGTTTCCGCTTACGGATGATGTTCGCTGCTTTGAATAGGACGTCCGCACGTACAGACGGATTGACGAATTTCCATGTTTCGAAAGCTGTGACTGCTGCTTGCATCGCTTCTTCTGCATGTTCCTGTGTCGCTTTCGAGACACGTCCGACGATCTCTTCTTTGTTAGCCGGATTGACGGAGACGATTTTATCTTCCGTCGTCACATGTTTTCCACCGATGACGAGCGGATAATCTTTGCCGAGTTCTTGCGTGACGAGTGCAAGTGCCTCTTCGAACGCTTTCTTGTTTGCTTCTTGTGAGAAGTCCGTGAATGGTTCGTGTTTGTACGGAATCATCTCTATTCCCCCTTTAATCTCTACTTTAAATCGCTTACATTCTCCATTGTACAGAAGCATGAGTCCGCTTACAATTATTCTAGTCAAAAAAATAGAGGAGAGACCGATTTGGTCTCTCCTCAGTTCTCGATTATTCCTTTGCTTGTGAAAAGACGATCTCTTCATGTTCAATTGAAACTTTGACGTCTTGTCCTTGGAATAACCAGTCATCTTGATCCGAGACGACGAAGTGGATGCCGTCGACAACTTCTTCGACCGCTGCCCGTTCGACTTCTTCCATATGAACACCAACCGAGAAACCTTGTGTTAAATCCGTTGAGCCACCATATTTTGCAAAGAAGCGAATCGTATCTCCTGATTTTGCTTCCATCTCATCTTTAAAGTATTGTAATGCCTCATCTGTAATATGAATTTTCATATCTATCACTCCCCTTTCGTTTAGTGTACCGATATCCTACTCAAAAAAGCGAATTTCCTGTATGGTAGAGACAAGATTAGCTAAGGAATCACCATGAAACATTCATCTTAGGAGGAATTCGAATGAAACGATCGCTCGTAGTGCTGCTTGCGACCAGTCTCGTACTCGTCGGTTGCGGAAACGACTCCTCGTCTTCTACAGATACCAAATCCCCGAAGACGACGGAAACGAAACAACAGAAGGCTGAACAAGCCGTTATTGACGTCTATCAAACATACGAAAAAACGCTCGGTCAATCAGGACGAGCAGATGCAAAAGACCTTGCATCGATTGAATATACGGGTGACGAAAAACAACTTGAGCCGCTCGCCGTCGGTGCGAAGAACTTGAATGTCGTTCCCGGTAAGGTCGTCAAGTCGTTCCAAAAAGGCGATGTCGCCTACATCATCCACGAATTCAAGGATGCGAAAGGATCGATTCTCCCGAACCGAGGATCGAAGCTGTTATTGAAGAAAGACGATGAATGGAAGATCGTCCTGACACCGACGACATTCGATCCGTCCGTCTTCTCGACGCTTGGCGACATGTTCACTGGATTTAACGCTGACGAGTATGGTGTCAATGCGAAGGCGGCCGACGAGATCGGAAAAACGGATGAAAAAGAGCAGGATGCTGTCTTCTCTCGCGTCAATGCCCAAACGGATTATATGGCACTCGAGATGAACAGTAATATCCTGATGATTTACGGTGAGGCATTGAAGAACGAAGGAAATCCTGAGACGCTCGTTGATTACTATCAAGACTATGCAGACTGGTATGAAGAAGAACAGCCACTCCTCATGAAGACGGCGAAAGCCGGAACGGATTATGAGAAGTACTTGATTGCCCTCGATTCCTTAAAAGAAAGTCTTCAAAAGAAGCTTGAGAAATATGCGGATCAATTAAACATGGAATTAGGATAAGGAGGAGTTTTTCATGCAAGCACCTACATTTACCCTTCCGAACGCACAAGGAGAAACGATTTCCCTCGAGGATTATCGTGGAAAAAAAGTCGTACTCTATTTCTATCCGAAGGATTCAACGCCTGGTTGTACGACCGAGGCATGTGATTTCCGTGATGCGACGCAAGCGTTCGAAGAAAATAACACGGTCATTCTCGGTGTTTCTGCTGATAGTCAGAAACGGCATCAAAACTTTATTGCAAAATACGAATTACCGTTCCAATTGTTATCAGATGTCGATCACGAAGTGTGTGAGCAATATGGCGTCTGGCAACTGAAAAAGAATTACGGTAAGGAATATTTTGGAATTGTTCGTTCGACTTTCCTGATTGATGAGTCCGGTGAAATCGTCAAGGAATGGCGCAGCGTAAAAGTAAAGGATCACGTCGCAGAAGCACTCCAGTACGTCCAAGAGCAGAAATGAGTTCAAGAACCAGTTGTTTTATACAACTGGTTCTTTTTGTATTCAATCCTTTTAAAAACTCCTAATTTTATCCTTACATAAAAATAATTTTTCGTGAAAAAACGTTGGTATCACACATAAATTTAATAATTTTGAAATAATCTGAAAATATTCTATTGATTTTTCTGAATATTGTATTTATTATTGATAACAAGTTGATCCGGTGCTTTCCTTAGCTTAAGAATAAAAGGCGATGACCCCTCTTATTTTTAGTCGGACACCGGATCGCTATCCTATCGGTTCTTATCGTTTCACCAGATATATCTATTTCTTTTGGGAGGGATTTACTTTATGGAAAAGAAAAAGGCACTTGCACTCGTCGGAGCACTGACAATCGCTGGATCAAGTCTTGCGGCATGTTCGACGACAGATGAAGGTAAAAAAGAAGGCGGTTCGACGTCAGGAGATAAATCTTCAGACAAACAAGTCTTGAATATCATCAGCGGTTCGGATATTCCAGCACTTAGCCCGACAGTCGCAACAGACTCTGTATCCTTCACAGTCTTGAACAACGTTCAAGAAGGTCTGTTCCGTCTAGACGAGAATCAAGAAGCAACACCAGGTGTTGCGGAGAGTGTTGATGTTTCTGAAGATGGACTTACATACACGTTCAAACTTCGTGATTCGAAATGGTCGGATGGCAGCGATGTCACAGCAAAAGACTTTGAATACGCATGGAAACGCGTCCTTGATCCGAAGAGTGGTTCGCAGTATGCATACATCATGTATATCATCGATGGTGCAGAAGCTTACAACACAAGTAAAGGAAAAGCAGACGATGTCGCGGTCAAAGCGGTTGATGACAAAACACTTGAAGTCAAGTTGACTCAACCAGCTGAATACTTCAAATCGTTGACTGGTTTCGGTTCATTCATGCCACTAAAACAAGAATTCGTTGAGAAACAAGGTAAAAACTTTGCTTCGAAGCCGGACACATTCCTTTACAACGGACCATTCGTCCTCTCAGATTGGAAAACGGATGTTGGCTGGAGCTATAAGAAAAACGATCAGTACTGGGATAAAGATAATGTCAAACTTGAAGAAATCAACACGAAAATCGTTAAAGAAGTCTCTACAGGCGTCAACTTATACGAAAAAGGTGACATCGATCTAGCTGGTTTAACGAGTGAGTTCGTTGATCAATACAAAGACAAAGAAGACTTTGATACACGTCTTGATGCAGCAATGTACTATATCCAAATGAACTTCAAGAATGACCTCTTGAAAAACAAGGATATCCGTAAAGCGATCGACTCAGGATACGATAAGAAGCAGATGGCTGATGTTCTCTTGAACAACGGTTCGATCCCTGCTTACTACTACGTACCAAAAGACTTCGCGAAAGGTCCAGACGGTAAAGATTTCCGTGATGGCAACGAAGGTTTCGGTTCATATGACGCATCATCTGCAAAAGCATCATTCGAAAAAGGGCTGAAAGCCGTCGGCAAGAAGTCTCTCAAACTCGAACTTCTTTCATACGATGATGACAACTCGAAAAAAATCTCGGAATACCTCAAAGGCGAGTGGGAGAAAAACCTTCCAGGTCTTGAAGTCACGATCAAACAACAACCGTTCAAGAACAAGTTGGATCTCGAGTCTAAAGGTGAGTTCGAGCTATCGTTCGCAGGATGGGGACCTGACTACCAGGATCCGATGACATTCCTCGATATGTGGGTAACTGGTGGACCGTACAACCGTGGTAAGTACTCAAGCGATAAGTATGATTCACTCATCAAATCGGCTCAAAAAGAAGTAGATGCTGAGAAACGTTGGCAGGCCCTCAAAGATGCTGAGAAAACACTCCTTGAAGAGGATCAAGCGATCTCAGTCATGTACCAAAAAGGTGTTTCACTTCTTCGTAAACCGTACGTCAAAGGAATCGTCAACCACAAAGTTGGTGCCGATACTTCGTACAAATGGGCTTACATCGAAGGAAAATAAGTTATATCAAAAGACCAGATTCGCTGACGAGCGTGTCTGGTCTTTTTTTCCATCTAAGTCGTTTGTCCTATTTTTCTGAATAGCATTAAAATTTCGTGTCATTCTGTTTTCATTTCCATGACTTCCATTTATACTAAGCAAAGAATCCGATTCACTTTATTTACAATATTTTGCGGGAATTATTCATAATTAATGGAAATGTACCGATATATCTAATACAGAGGACTTTTGCCTCAATACTACATCGAACTAGGAAGGAGGACTCACTCATGAAGCAACGTGTACTTACGAGTCAACAGAGTTATACAGAAGAGCAACTTGAGATGATTGAAGCCATCCGTGCGGTCGGTGAACTCATCCAGGACCGTCCACGCCGTACTGTCTATCGCCGTTATGCTTTAGTTAATGACTGGCCTCAGCCGGAAAATATCATTCGTCAATTCGGATCGTGGCCGGAAGCTTTGTCTGCTGCTGGATACGAGTGGAATGTCGATCAACAGCCGGAGGAGCTCGAGCGGGCACCGAAATATACGAAAGACGAAATCTTAAAGTCGTTCGAACGGTACGCACAAGACGTCGGCTCTACGATCACACTCAAGAAGTACCAGATGTGGCGTAAATCCGTCCATCATGCACCGAGTCACTATCACATCGTCAAGATGTTCGGTTCGTGGCACGATGCGTGTACCGCTGCAGGACTTGAAGCGAGCGTCACTTATTCGAAAGCTGAACTTGCTGCTTCTCTGCGTCAAGCAATCGAGGAAGTCGGCTTTGCCCTCTCTTTTGAAGCGTATCGGGAATGGGCAAAACGGAACAACAAACCGTCGACGAAAGCTTTACTTCATCGTTATGGTTCTTGGTCAGCTGCAATTCATGCGATCGAAAACGAGATTCGTCGCAGCAAACAACAAGCACAATGAACTTATTCTTTTTCGATCCTTCTCGTTCATCTGAACTGGGAGGATTTTTTATATCAAAAAAGAAGATAGCGTCTCTGCCACCTTCTTCTACTTGATTTAAATAACCTTCTCTTTCCACTCCTGATACGATGCGACACGGTCGCGTCCTTGGAACTTCGCTCCGACGTACATCGCGCGGTCGGCATTTCGAATCAAACTCGCAAGATCACCAAGTTCTTTTAATGTATCGATTCCGATACTAGCCGTAATCCGGAGCGTATGTCCTTCGACTAAAATCGGATTTGCATGCAACGTCTCGCGGATTCGTTCTGCGACGATTTGGGCAGAATCAAGATCCGTATTCGGAAGTAAAATGACGAATTCCTCTCCCCCGTAACGCGCGACAAGATCCGTGATACGTGTTGCCTGCATCAATAACTTCGCAACTTCAAATAGGACGACGTCTCCGACTTCATGCCCGTACGTATCATTAATTTGTTTAAAATGATCTAAATCGATCATTAAGGCTGAAAACGGATAAAGATCGCGTTGTTTAATACGACGATCGCCCCACTCTTGCAAGGCACGATAGTTCGGTAGTTTTGTCATCGCATCCGTCCGACTGTCTGTCAACAAGCGCTCTCGTTCGTGTGCTCGTTCCACTGCCCACGACAGAACACGTAAAGCGCGGTATAGCTCATATCCGAAATCCTGCGTGAATTCACCACTTGCGTTCGAGGCAAGGAGCAACGAGCAGTTGATCGTCTCTGTCGCTTCCGGTTGAATGAAGAGGACGGACTGTGTCTCTTCCGGCAAACTATCGTAAAGACGGATATCCCACTCCTGTTGCATCCCGTAAAGAAGCACTTCTTCTTTTTCGATGATGTCTTCAATGATTCGCCCTTCGACATGATCGGCTTTTAACTTTCGTCCGTCCTTCAACGAATAGTACACGCTTTGCTTTCCTTCTTTGAAATCGAATTTAATCCAAGCGATATCCGGTTTGACGAATTGATTGAGCTGTCGTAAATACCGCTCAATGATGAACTGCGCATCACCGTCCTTCCAAGCCGCTTCTTTCAATCGCTCAATCTGTTCCCAATGTTCAATCCGATCCGTCGCTTCGACCGAACTCCCCAGTGCGCGTTTGATGATGAATAAGGCAAAGGCCGCCATGACAAGTCCACTATTTCCGTTTCCTTGAACGACGAGCGTACTGAAAATACCGTATAACAATTCTGCCGTGATGACGACCGCTTCAAAACGTAGCAGCTGGAACATGACGTCACTTGGAATGTTTTCTCCAAGAAGAAATCGAGATAACTGATATTGCAATAAGAGGACGATCCAGAGAATCGCGACCATCGCCGGTAACGGCACGATGTTTTCTGTCAATACGAACGCTTTGCCATGCGTTCCACCGAGTGCATTATAAGCAAGACCTGCTGGAACGATCAAAAACAATTCGAGGGCAACGTTGAACGGATAGTTATGTAACATCCGTCGACGTCCGATTGGTGTATGAATCGTTCGTAATTGATAAATAAGCATCGTCAATTGCCCGACAAAAATCGCTGATAACAATCCATACGTTAAGAATGTGAAGAGGACGAATCCAAAATGGAAAGTAAAACTCATATGGCGACGGCGTACAGGGTCGACGACAAAAATCGTCGATAAGGCGGCAATCAATAAGAATGTAAACAAATCGATGCTGAGACTATAATCCTTCGACTTCGCAAAAAGATCGATGCCAATGACGATTACGAAAAAAACAACCCAGCTTCGAAGGAGATATTGTTGAAAACGACGCACAAAACATTCCCCTTCCTTTAAATTATGTAGTTGTATATTACTGGAAATCGATATGTCCATTATTCTACTTTTCGAGCAAAAAGTCGAACTTCGATGGTCTCCTTTGATACAATTGACGCGAGGTGATTTTTTCATGACAAAAACATTCACGCAACACGCATTTGATACATTTCAGATCGATGGACTAGAACCACGGATGGAAGCGATTCGCGAACGCATCCAGCCGGTCTTTCGAGACATCGGTCAGGAAGTCGCACCTGACTTAACGGTCGCAACAGCAGAAGATGTCCATGTTCACATCGCGCAACATGCCCGTCGGAAGGTCAACCCTCCGAAGGATACATGGATGGCCTTCTCCCCCGATAAACGTGGATACAAGAAACATCCGCATTTCCAAGTCGGTCTGTTTGATGATCATCTGTTCATTTGGCTCGCCTACATTTACGAGTTGCCGAATAAACAACAATACGCATCGAAACTATTACAGCATACAGAACTGCTGACATCCCTTCCGGATGATTTCGTCGTCTCATACGATCATATGAAAAAAGACGCAGTCTCCGTTCATGAGGCGGATATTGAAAAAGGATTACAACGTTTCCACGACGTCAAAAAGGCAGAATTCCTTGTTGGCCGCCATATTCCGGCAGAACAAGTGCATCACCTGTCACGCGAAGAATTACTGGAAATGATTCGAAATACCTATTCGTATCTCGTACCACTCTACAAAACGATTAAATAAAAAGGATGGCCGAATCGGTCATCCTTTTTACATTAGTTATATTTTACTAGAATTGACATGACTTGTGTACGGTCGGAATTCAAATTTAGATAAATGTTGACCTGTTTTGAGGAAACCGTCATGACGTTGAATGTTTTATCGAGTTTCGCTGTCGGATACGCTTGTTTAACTTCCTTGACCGTCACAGTCCGTTTAACCTGCTTCGGATCATAGACGATAGCACTGACTTTCGCTTTTGAATCTTTCACACCATACGTAGAACAGTAATGGAGGGCACGATCCGCTGAGGCGAGACCATTTCCGCTTTGACACCAATTCGAGTTCTTTTCCCCCTTGTACGCTTTATGTACTTGTGCAAGTGTCGTTTTTTCAAGTGCAACTTTTCCATCGAGTGAACGCGCTTGTTTTGCTTGTGTTTGAATTTCTTGCAACCATTTGACGTCTGTCTGTTTTGTTGCTTCGACCGGTTGGTTATATGAAGTGCCTGACACGATGCTGACAGTGAGTGCGGCAGTTAAGATGATTCCTAAGACTTGTTTCATGATGATGTCCTCCTCGGCGCCTATGAAAGGCGTTGATAATAAACTGATTCCCCTATTTCAAAAAATTATTCAGTTTTTATAGTTTTTTTCTGGGAACTTATATTTATTTTTTTGATGAGAAATAAAAAAGAACCTAGTGTCGCATGACACTAGGTTCTGCCTCATTTCTTATGCATCTTAAACTCCAAGAACAACTCATTGTAATGCGCGAGCATTTTCTTTCCGAGGTTCTCATAGACTTCAAGCGTATCAGTAACTTGTTTATCAGGATAGAATCGCTCATCGGTCCGAACCGATTTATCGAGCAGTTTCAAGCCTTCTTTGTTTGGTGTCGAATAGCCGACGTAGTCTGCGTTCTTCGCTGAAATATCAGGACGCAACATGAAGTTGATGAACTCATGTGCCCCCTCGACGTTTTTCGCTGTCTTCGGAATGACGATGTTGTCGAACCAGACGTTTGATCCTTCTTTTGGAATGACATAGTCGAGATTCTCGTTTTCACTCATGATCTCGTTTGCGTCACCAGACCAGACGACACCAAGTCCTGCTTCTTCATTTGCGAGCAATAACTTGATTTCGTCCCCGACGATTGCCTTGACGTTTGGCGTCAGGCGCATCAAGTTCGCTTTGGCTTCCTGTAGTTTCGACTCATCCGTTTCGTTCAACGAATAACCTAGACTATTCAGGCTCATCCCCATGACTTCACGAGCACCGTCAGCGAGTAGAATCTGATTCTTTAGCTTCGGATCCCAAAGGTCCTTCCAGCTCGTCGGTTTTTTCCCACCAATTAAGTCTTTATTGTAAACGATACCGACCGTTCCCCAGAAATACGGAATCGAGTACTTGTTGTTCGGATCGAACGATAAATCTAGAAAGCGTGAATCGATGTTTTTGAGATTCGGAATCTTTTGATGATCGATCGGAACAACGAGCTTCTCATCAATCATCTTCGCAATCGCATAGTCGGACGGAACGGCGATATCGTATGTCGTTCCGCCTTGTTCGATCTTCGTCAGCATCGCTTCGTTTGAATCGAATGTTTGATAGACGACCTTGATGCCGCTCTCTTTTTCAAACTGTTTGATCAGTGCTGGATCGATGTAATCGCCCCAGTTGTAGATGTTCAGGACATTTTTACCCGAATACCCTTGTGTCTCGTTCAACTGATTCAAGGTGAATAGGATGACACCTGAAATCAAGAAAATCGCGACGAACAATTGAATCAATTTTTTCAACGGTCATTTCACCTCCGGTCGCGAAAGCTTTGTAGCAGCTCGTTGGTTCAAGAAGTAGTAGCCGATGACGAGTAAGAACGTAAACAAGAAGATGACAGTCGACAAGGCGTTGATCTTCATCGAAATCCCTTGACGGGCAAGAGAGTAGATTTCTACAGATAATGTCGTAAAGCCATTTCCTGTCACAAAGAACGTCACCGCAAAATCATCAAGTGAGTACGTCAATGCCGTGAAGAAGCCGGCAAAGATACCTGGTGTAATGTACGGCAGGATGACTTTCGTCAGAACGTCCCAACGGCTTGCGCCTAAGTCACGCGCTGCATCAACGAGCGTCGGACTCATCTCCTGCAACTTCGGCAGGACGAGAATGACGACGATCGGTACCGAAAATGCGATGTGTGACAGTAAGACCGACGTAAACCCGAGCTGGATGCCAAGTAGCGTGAAGAAAATCAAGAACGATGCCCCGATGATGACATCCGGACTGACGATCAAGATGCTGTTCAGTGTTAATAATGACGTCTCGACGCGCTTCTTGCGCACGGCTTGAATTCCGATCGCTCCGAACACGCCAAGAATCGTCGAGATCGCTGCGGATAACAAGGCGATGACGAGTGTGTTCAAGACGATGATCAACAAGCGTGAGTCTTGGAAGACTTCCTTGTACCAGTCCCACGTGAACGAATCGAAGTTCGTCATGTTATCAGCACTATTAAACGAATAGAATGCCAAGTAGAAAATCGGAGCATACAAAATGATGAAGACACCGATTAAATAAAGATTTGCTAGTTTCAGACGTTTCATCAAGTCGTCGCTCCTTTCTTCCGTTTCGTGCTCGTTAACGCAAGGATGATTGCCATCGCGATGATGAGGAAGACGGCAATCGTCGCTCCCATGCCCCAGTTTTGCGTTACGAGGAACTGCTGTTCAATCGCTGTACCGAGCGTGATGACGCGGTTCCCGGCAATCAGACGCGTAATCATGAACAGCGATAATGCCGGAATGAAGACGAGCTGACAGCCCGATTTCACACCATCAAGCGTCAACGGGAAGACGACACGGCGGAACGTCGTGAAGTTCGATGCTCCAAGGTCACGTGCAGCGAAGACGAGTGACGGACTCAATTTTTCGATCGCGTTGAAGATCGGTAGGATCATGAACGGAATGAAGATATAGACCGATACGAAAACAAAACTGAAGTCGGTAAAGAGAATCTGTTGTCGCCCGATCCCAATCGCTTCAAGCGTTTGGTTCGCGAGACCATACGTACTGAACAATCCGATGAAGGCATAAGCTTTCAGCAATAAGTTGATCCACGTCGGCAAGATGATCAGCAATAGCCACAACTGTTTATGCTTCGTTTTCGTTAACAAGTAAGCGGTTGGATAACCGATCAAGAGCGAAAACACCGTGATCAAAAACGCATACCAGAACGAGCTGAGTGTCATCGTCAAATACGTCGACGTAAAGAAGTTCTGGTAGTTCTCAAATGAGAAGTTGCCATCCAAATCAAGGAACGAATAGTAGACGACGAGTACGATTGGTGCAATGACAAACAAGGCAATCCAGAATAGATACGGAATGAGATACCAGTTACGTGATTTTTGCATCATAACACCCCGTCGTAAGATTCCAGACGCTTATCGAATTCTTCTTCCGTCTCGTTCAATCGCATGACGTGAATCGCTTCCGGATCAAATGTCAGACCGATTTGCTCACCCACCGTCGCCTTTTTCGTACTGTGAACGAGCCATTCGTTGCCGACTTCATCCATACAAGCGATCTCATAGTGCACGCCACGGAAGAGTTGCGAATCGACCGTGACTTGTAGTTTCCCTTGTGTCACGTTCGTGATTTCAAGATCCTCCGGACGGATGACGATCTCGACCGGTTCGTTTAGTTCAAGACCACGGTCGACACATTCGAATTCCTTTTCTGCGAACCAGACTCGGTAATCTTCCACCATTCGGCCTGGAATGATGTTCGACTCACCGATGAAATCAGCGACGAAGCGGTTGATCGGTTCGTCATAGATATCTGTCGGTGTTCCAGACTGTTGGATGACACCGTGATTGAGGACGAAGATTTCATCTGACATCGCGAGTGCTTCTTCTTGATCGTGCGTGACGAAGATGAACGTGATCCCTAGACGACGTTGTAAGTCGCGGAGCTCATACTGCATCTCCGTCCGTAGTTTTAAATCGAGTGCTGAGAGTGGTTCATCAAGCAGGATGACTTCCGGCTCATTGACGATCGCCCGAGCAATCGCAACACGTTGCCGTTGTCCACCCGACATCTCGGTGATTTCTCGTTTCTCATACCCCGACAAGTTGACGAACTTCAACGCGTCGGTCACGCGTTTTGCGATATCCGCTTCTTTTACCTTCTTAATGCGAAGACCGAAGGCGATGTTTTCGAAAACGTTCAAGTGCGGGAAGAGTGCATAGTCTTGGAAAACAGTATTGACTTGACGTTTGTTCGCCGGCACATCGTTGATTCGTTTTCCGTTGAAGATGATGTCTCCTTCTGTTGCTTCCGAAAAGCCAGCAATCAGTCGTAAGATCGTCGTTTTCCCACAACCCGATGGTCCGAGTAACGTATAGAACTTCCCGCGTTCGATTTCAAAGCTGACTTGGTCGAGGACGGTCTGATCGTCGTATCGTTTCGTGACGTCCTTGAATTGAATGATCGTAGTATCTGCCAATCTAGTTCCTCCTTTATAAGTATGAGTCAGTCGCAGTCACGAGGACCTTCGTCTCTTGTGTCGACTCATTGCGTAATTGATGAATTTCTGAAGCCTTATAGTAAAGTGTCTCCCCTTGATTCGCTACAAAAGACTGATGACCAAGCGTCAGCGTGACGCTTCCTGCCAGCACGTAGACGAATGTTTCAGCACCCGACGGTTCATATGTCTTGAATGCTCCATCTGGTGCGAGTGTCAGCAAGACCGGTTCCATCTCTTTTTCGTTCGATTCTGGAATGAGCCATGTGACATGATACCCTTGCTCCTCATCGGCATACGTCGTGACATCCTCTTCCCCATAGACGACTTTTTGATTGAGTGTGTCCTCATCAAAAAAATCCTTCGGGGAGATGCCAAGGACCTCAAGGAGATGAAACAGCGTCTCGATCGACGGTGAACTGATTTCCCGTTCGAGTTGCGAGATATAACCTTTACTCAGGTCTGTTCTTTCCCCTAGTTCCTCTTGCGTCAATCCCTTTTGAAGACGGAGGTTCTTGATTTTTTGTCCGATTGAGTACAATCGACGTCCTCCTCTCATCGGCTTAGTTTAGTATAAGATGACTAAAAGTTTACTAATTACGTACCGATTATAGCGTATTTCATTATTTAATCAACTAAAACGTTCAATATTTTTTAATGTTCATTTGACAGCGAGAACGCTTACACCTACAATTAATATCAGGTACTAATTTAAGGAGGAACTTGTTATGCGGATCGCTTGGATCACTGATAGTACAACGATTTTACCGGATACGATTGCTCAGCGCGATGATCTTTCGGTTGTCCCTTTACTCGTCATGAAGGATGGTGAAAGTTTCGTCGATGGTGTCGATGTTAATGCGGAGACTGTCTACAGCTGGATTGATGCAAAACACAAGGTAACAACGAGCCAACCTTCGATCGGTAGTTTCACCGAGCATTATGAACGGTTGAAAGAAGAATATGATGTCGGTTTTGCTGTTCACTTATCGAGTGAACTGAGCGGAACGTACAGCGCTTCCGTTCAAGGGGCAGAGATTGCTGGTTTTCGTCTGATTGCGATCGATTCCCGCTGTGGCATTTACCCAGCCGGTCAACTTCTGGCAGAAGCAATTGAACTCGTCGAAGCGGGGCACTCGATCGAATCCGTCGAACAGATCATTCTCGAGCGTCGTTTCGATCACCACATTGAATTCACGGTTGCGAACCTCGATCAATTACAAGCAGGAGGACGCATCTCTTCGACGAAGGCATTCGTCGGTAACCTATTGCAGCTTCGCCCGTTATTCCACTTTGAAGAAGGAAAGATCGTTCCTTATCAAACCGTCCGGACATTCAAGAAAGCCCATTCGAAGATTTTTGATCATCTCGTCGCGATTATTGAACAGGGTCAAGTGACCGATATTTCTTTATTCCATGCGACAGCGCATGAACTGGCACTCGAATGGAAACAACGCCTCGAATCGAAGTACGATGTGCGTGTCCGCATTGATGACTTAACACCGGTTCTCGGTTCGCATACGGGGAACCCAGCCATTGGGATGTCCTTTTTGAACCCGACGCGCCGACCTTGATGACTAATGAAAATGATTTTTGGGTAAACCTTCTTTAGAGAATAAAGGAGGTTTTTCGTTTGAAAAATAATAAATGGATTTGGCTCAACTGGGTCGGCTTCATCTTCACGATTGCCGTGAACGCTCTCGATGGAGGAAAGACGGGACGGATTTCCGACTCGATCATCACATTGTTCAAACCTGCTGGGTATGCATTCTCGATTTGGGGATTGATTTATGCGGTATTACTCATCTGGTTGATTTTACAATCGATTCCGAAATTCAAGGAACACGAACTCGCGAAAAAAATCGGACCATGGTTCTTAATCAGCTGTCTGTTCAACGCGGGTTGGATCGTCTCGTTCACGTTTGAACTGTTCGTTGTCTCGGTCGTCGTCATCGTCGGTCTATTGCTGTCATTGATCGTGATCTACTCAAAAATTGATCGTGAGACGAAAGGGTTACGCTTCAAGTTACCCTTCTCGCTTTATCTCGGCTGGGTATCAGTCGCGACGATTGCTGATATCTTCCTGACGATCAACGCAGAAGGTGTGACATCTTGGCTCGGAATCGGAGATGCGGGTTGGACGATGATCATACTTGTCGTCGGAGTCATCATTGCGCTTCTCTTCATGTTCGCTAACCGTGATCCGATTTATCCGCTCGTCTTCGTCTGGGCATACATCGCGATCAATTTCGAGTCCGATAACGGTCTCGTCGATACGACGGTTCTCGGTAGTGTCGTCTTATTGTTAGCCGGTTACATCTTCCTTCTCGTCCGGATGCGCCGCCAGGTCAGCGTGAGCAAGTGACGTTCTTTTCCGCTACAAACGGCGTATACTAAGGTAAAGGAGTGAATGACCATGAACATCACATTTACACCATCTGCTCAGGAGCGGATCCGCCAATTACGCGGTGAAGTATCCGGTCAACTGCACCTCTATTACGATACAGAGGGTTGCGGTTGCGGAAACTCTGGTATTTTCAGTATTCGTATCGTCGATGAAGCGACACCGGAAGACATGACGATCGACTCGAACGTTGGTCCCGTTCTCGTCAAACGGTGGTCGAGCCATTTCCTCGATCAAGAAATGACACTCGATTACAACGCAGAGAAAAAATCCCTCATCTTAAAAAGTGATGGACAATACTTCAATACGAATGTGCTCGTGACGGATCAGACAGGCTGTGTGCTGACGGTTCGTTCATAAGCACAGATGAAAAAGGCAACTTCCGTCGTGGAAGTTGCCTTTGTTTGTGTTCGAACAGACAGTTGCTGCGTTGAAAGCTGGATTGCCTGAGTATAGTTAAATGTACTGGATGTCTGTCTGCATCGTGCACGAGCTGGTGAAACCCAGCGCTTTGCGTCCCCCCAGACGTCGCATGCATCGTCCTCGCATGCTTATCTAGTATACGAACGAAAGTCGTGTTTGGATTGCCTCATCCGACATTTAGAACCGTTTCTTCAATCGTCCGCTGGTTTAGATCCTTGACGTGCATCGGTCTACTGTAATAGTAGCCTTGACCATAATCGCAACCGAGGCGTTTCAAGAAAAGATGCTGCTCAAGTGTCTCGACACCTTCCGCGACGACTTCGATCCCAAGACTTTTCGCGAGTTGGATGATCATTTCCGTAATCGCCGTTCCTCGTTCATCATGCGGTACTTCATCGATGAACGACTTGTCGATCTTCAGGATATCAATCGGAAGATGCTTCAGGTGCGTTAGCGACGATAGACCGGTTCCAAAGTCGTCAAGTGCAATCGTCAAACTAAGTTGTTTCAATTCACCAAGCATCGTCATCGCTCGGTCGAGGTTCTCCATGACGGACGTTTCCGTGATTTCGAGCTGTAGTTGCAATTCACTTCCATTCTTTAAGGAATGGTGAACGATTTCTTTGATCATTACGTTGTGCGACTCGGACCGGAAGTGCATCGCGGATAAGTTGACAGAGACTTGGCGAATGAAATAATCTTCCTTCTTCCAAATTTCCATCTGTGCGACGGTCTCTTTTAGTACCCACTCCGTTAAACGATGAATCAGACTATATTTCTCAGCCAGCGGGATGAACTCTGCCGGTGAGATGAAACCGAACTTCGGATGATTCCAGCGAATCAAGACTTCTGCTTGATCGACCTTTCCTGTAGCGAGTGCGATTTTCGGTTGGTAAACGAGGGCGAACTCCTTGAAGTCCGTCATCGCTCGGCGTAACGAACCGACGATCAATTGCTCTCTGCGATCCGAGTGTAGCGTTTCATCATACACGATGAAGCGGTCGCGCCCCTCGTTTTTTCCAGCACGTAACGCACTCTCCATCTGACCAATCCGCATCTCAAGCGATTCCTTCGTATTTGGTAAGATGACGCCCATCGTCGCTGTCAGATGGACTGCCTGATCTTCGAGGTCGATCGGTTGACGCACGTCCTCTAAAATCTGTTCGAATACCTCTGTCATATCTTCCTGCGAGACACGTTTGATCAGGAAGAACTGCGTACCATTGTAACGGATACATGCTTCATCTTCCTTTAGCGTCCGTAGCATCCGCTCCGCGAACTGGCGGATGACGGCATCACCCTTATCAAAACCGAATGTATCATTGACCCATTTGTATCCATCCAGATCAAGTAATGCCATCGCCATTTCCTGTTTCGATCGACCATAATGGGTATCGACCTTCGCCATATGATGATCGAGCCACCGGCGATTATGCAGCCCCGTCAAATGATCGGTATACGCCATCATTTGCAGTGCTCGACGTTCAAGATGAATATAAAGACCTGCAATCAAGATGACGATCAAGAAGACGGGAATCGCGACTTCGTTCAAGATATTCGACGTGATCGGAGTATCCCCGATGATTCCGGCATTAGTAGATGGAATACAAAACGAGGTGCCAAGCATCCCGACATAATGCATCGACGAGATGGCAAACCCCATCACGATCGCGATGGGAATCAGAATGCGTTTCTTATCGACATGTCGCAAACGATGAAGTAGTAGCAAGGCGATATAGGCGACCGTGACAGCAATCAAGACTGATAAGAGAAATAAGCTTGTCTCATACCGGACGGTTCCGCCGAACTCCATTGCCATCATCCCGAGATAATGCATCATGGCGATTCCGCCCCCCATCAGTCCTCCCGCTAAAATGACTTTCTTGCGTGTAATCACCGACGAATACAACAGATGGAAGGCAATGAAAGCAGCCAAAATGGCGGGAATAACGGACAAGAACATTAAAAACCAATCATAGCGAACCGTAACCGACAGCGCGAACGCGCCCATCCCGACGAAATGCATTCCCCAGATCGATAATCCCATCGTTAACGACGATAGAAACAAAGCACGCTTCTTTAAGGCAGTGGCCTTCGCCAGACGCCGATTTAACTCTAGTGAGCCGTATGATCCAATGATGGCAACAAGCACCGACAACACGACCAATGTCACTTCGTAATGTTTCGTTAAGATAATCCATTCATTCATTGTATGAGGCCTCTCTTTGTGGATTGTCATTCTCCTAACTATCGTCTGCTCGGTCTCATTTCTTCAGTAAAAATTAGAAATTCATTCGATTTCTTATCATTTCAACGCGTATTTACTTATTCCATTCAGCACCTTGCACAAAAAAAGCGAATCCGTACGAGACGGATCCGCTAAACTTCATTCTTATAACGCAACCGATGCGACGATTTCGCCTGTCGGTTTTTCTAAATCCGGTTCGGGTTCAACCGTAATGGCGACCGCGTCCACTTTGCCGTCTCCTTTAAGTGGGAAGACAGCTGCTGCTTCTCCATCTTTTTCGATGACACCGTTCGCAGTAGGTGTTTCGCCTTCGATCGTCCATAACTGATAAAGTTGCCCTTCTTGAAGGGGTGGTAAATCTTTTAACTGAACCAGCATGTACGATTTATCGTTTTGTGTGAAAATCATGCTCGATCCTTTGATGGACTCTGTGCTTTCGAAGTTCCCCATCCCTTTGATTTCATCCATCGCTAACGTCTCAGGTGTATCCGTACTTTCTTCCTGTGAGAGGAAGTAGGCATTCGCACCAAGTGAGAGAATCAAGGCGGCGGCGATACTCATCAACCAGCCGAGTGGGACACTCTTTTTCTTCGTTTGTTGCTGACGTGCTTGTTTGATGTCTACCGGAGTAGTCATCGGTGCTTCCTTCGGAGATGCTGTCTCTGCTGAACCAAGGACTTCTCCAAGAATCCGTGCTTTCATACCTGCAGGAACGGGTCGCTCCGGAAGCGATTCAGCGATGGGAAGCATGAGTTCTTCCATTTCTAAAAGCGCTTCACGACATTCTTCGCACGTCGCAAGATGCGCTTCGAACGCGTCGCGATCTGCTGCGGATAATGTTCCATTGAAATAATCGATTAAGTCATGACAACGTTCTTCCATCTCGTTCCCTCCCATCCATTCGTTTTCGTAATGCTTGAATCGCGCTCCTGATTCGCGTCTTGACCGTTCCAAGAGGTAAATCGAGCTGCTCTGAAATCTGTTGCTGCGTCATACCCTGGAAGTAAACGAGTTCAATCAGCTCTTGCTGTTCGGGTTTCAGTTCACTAACCGCCCCGCGCACTTCAGCAGCCGTTTCCCGCTGCATGACCGTCCGCTCGACCGGCTCGTCATATCCACCATCGCGCTCCTCGACTTCGATTGTCGGTTGTCGTTTTTCGCGACGGAGACAATCAAGTGCCGCGTTACGTGTAATCGTTAAAATCCACGATGAAAACTTTCCTTTTTGTGTATCAAAATCAACACGACCATTCCAAATCTTCATCCATACTTCTTGTATGACTTCTTCGGACAACCGGTCATTATTCGTAAAGCGATGGGCGAATGAGAACAACAGCCTCTCGTACTTATCGTACAATGTCTCGAGAGCTTGCTCATCACCGCTACGCATCAGATGATAAAGCGATTCATCGGATTGAGTGTGCATCCTTCTCCTCCTTCTGATGTCAGCCTTATCATATAGTATACGCAAGCTGACACCAAATCGTTTTCGATTTTATCAAATTTCTAAGTAAAAAACTTCACCACATCCATATTCCCTCATTCTATCAAAAATATAGCTTAAAATTCTGTTGAATTGACAGCGATACCGTAATGGGCATAGCATAAAGATACTACATGACGTCAGGTCAACGGGAATCGGAGGAATAATAATGGATTATGATCGGAAGATGAAGAACCGTGTTAGTCGGATCGAAGGACAGCTACGAGGCATTTTACGGATGATGGAAGAAGGGCAAGATTGCCGCGATGTCATCACCCAGCTTTCCGCTGCCCGTTCCGCGATTGACCGGACGATCGGCGTCGTCGTCAGTTCGAATCTAATTGAGTGCGTCAAGGACGCCGAACAAAATGGCGATGGACAAACCGAGGAACTCGTCAAGGAAGCGGTCAACTTGCTCGTTAAGAGCCGCTGATATAACGCTCGTAGGATAGTCTGCTTTGATAGCAGGCTATTTTTTTTAGACGTTTATTTAGTATACCAGCTGTTTGATCCAGGTTTGATTGCGCGTCAAAACAGGTATACTAAATTGTTATTATCTGGACTGCTCGTAAAAGGTGTCCACTTAGGAGGAAGAGTACTTATGACCGTTTCCCTATTCATTGATGTCGCATGTAAGACAGGCGAATCTCCTGTTTACGACGCAAAAACAAAGCGCTTTTATTTCGTTGATATTCCGAATCAACTTCTTTTTTCATATGACCTCGTCACAGAAGCGCTCAAACCGTATACGTTACCAAGCGCCATCACATCGATTGCCTTGACCGATGCACCGGATTTATTACGTGTCACGGCTGAACACGGATTCGGAACGTTTGATCTCAAAGAAGGACACTTGTCTCTTGAGCATCAACTGTCGTTACCCGATTCCGACCGAATGAACGACGGAAAGCTTGATCCGACCGGACAATATGTTGCCGGTAGCATTAATGAAGAAGACGGCAAGACCGCTGGATTGTTCCGTCTGCGTCACGATGGTTCCATCGATGTCTTGCACGAAGACTTAACGAACTCGAATGGACTCGTCTGGTCAGAAGATGGCAAGACGCTCTATCACATCGATACACCGACGAAAAAAGTCTATGCCTTTGACTACGCTCCAGACGCACCACTTTCGAATAAGCGTGTCGCCGTTGACCTTGAAGAGGAAGAAGGGTTCCCGGATGGTATGACGAAGGACGCGGAAGGTCACGCTTGGATCGCACATTATGCTGGATCATGCATCACCCGGTGGGATCTTGCGACAGGCGAAAAATTGGATCATGTCGACTTCCCAGTCGCAAATCCGACGTGTCCGATTTTCTATGAAGATCGATTGCTCGTCACGACCGCTGCTAATGGAGATGATGCACCACACGCTGGTGCCGTCTTCGCCGTAACATTTGAATGATTCGTAGAGGAGGGATCATCTTTTTAGAGGTGATGCCTCTTTTTCCACACAATTCGTCTAGACGCATCTAAAAAAACAGACGATACTAAAGAAGAAGACTATTCATTTTTTAAAGGAGTGAAGCCGATGCGTGTCACGACAATCGAACGTTTACACCAATTGCAGACGACCCCATCCTTTTTCCCGGTCAACTGCTACCTGTTTGAAGAAGTAGACAGTTTAACATTGATTGATGCCGGACTCGGAATCAACGCAAAGGCGCTCTATCACTACATTCGACAGCAAGAGAAACCACTCGGTGCAATCATCCTGACTCATGCGCACGCCGATCATGTCGGCTCACTTGATTTCCTGGCGAACGCCTTCCCACTCGCTGAAGTCTGTATCAGTTACCGAGATGCTGCATTGCTCAGCGGGGATGAGACGCTACGAGAAGGTGAAACGACACCCTTAAAAGGGGGCATTCCGAAAAACATCAAAACGCGACCGGATCGATTACTCGAGAGTGGTCAACAAGTCGGTAGTCTCAGTGTCATCGCCTCACCCGGCCATACACCTGGCTCAATCTCGCTTTGGCATGAAGGAAGCCGGACCTTGATCGCTGGAGATGCTTTTCAGACGCAAGGTGGACTTGCCGTCTCCGGTGATGTCCGTTGGCAATTCCCGTTCCCCGCACTCGCGACATGGGATCCGGACGTTGCCCTTCGCTCAGCTGATCAACTGACGGAACTGTCTCCAGATATTCTTGCCGTCGGACACGGTCCCCTCATTCTCGGACCGAGTTACGAGATGCGACAAGCCGTCGATCGATTCACTCAGGTCTTACAGACGAAAAAATCATCACCTTTCAAATAATATACGCATATGAAAAACATCCGCGAACGTGTTCCTGATATGTCGCGGATGTTTTTTCGTTCAACAGACGACTCACTTCTGTTCTGTAACAGTATAACGGTAGACGCGTGCTTCATAGGGACGCAAGATATCCGGACTATCCGGATAGTTTGATACGAGCAATTTTTCATGTGGTAAAACGAGGGCAGTCTGCATCGGTTCATCATGCACGTTGAGGACGATCCGCCAGACCTCTCCCTCTAGTTCCCGCTCATAGATATAGAGATATGGATCATGGAGTGCTAAGTCTCGGTACGTACCGTAGACCATAATCGGATGATCCTTTCGCATCTGAATCAACGATCGGTAAAAAGCAAGCACGGACGATGGATCGGCTTCTGCCTGCGCGACATTGATGTCTGTATAATTCGGATTGACCGCTAACCATGGTTTCCCACTCGTAAAACCGGCTTCATGCGTGTCGTCCCACTGCATCGGCGTGCGGGAGTTATCGCGGGCGAGTAACTGCATCGATGAGAGTACGACCTCCGGGTCCTCTCCACCAGCAACGCGTTCTTCGTATCGATTGCGAAAGGCGACGTCTTGATAGAGCGATGGATCTGAGAAACGAATCCCCGTCATGCCGATTTCTTCTCCTTGGTACACGTACGGAATGCCAGGTAACGTATGCAACATCAAACCGAGTAATTTCGCACTCTCGACCCGGTACCGTTCACTGCCGAATCGTGTCACTTGTCGCGTATGATCATGGTTGTTGAGGAACTGTGAATTGACACCTAGTGGGTATAAGACGTCGTACCAGCGTTTCTGAATTTCCTTGAATCGTAAGAGATCCATTGCCTCCATGTCGTCCGCGATTTCGAAGTGAAACAGCGTCCGAAGTTCTTCTCGTTCTTCACTGACATATAACAGACCGTCTTCCGGACCAACGAACGGAATCTCACCGACTGTGAATAAATCTTTTCCCGCAAGGACGTTCGCATGCATCTCCTGCAGGAAGTCATGCACGCCTGGCTGATTTCCAAGGTACGATAGATCAAACGGATTGGCGACATCCTCGAACGACCGTTTTTTGATCAAGTTGATGACATCCATCCGGAAGCCGTCAATCCCTTGAGCGATCCACCAGTTCATCATATCGTAGATCGCTTGCCTCACAGCTGGGTGCTCTCAGTTTAAGTCTGGCTGTTCTTTTGCGAAGGAATGAAAATAATACTGCCCGCGCTCTTCACTCCACGTCCACGGGCTTGGCGCAAAGTAGGAGCGCCAATTGTTTGGAGGCGTATCTTTCGTGCCATCCTGCCAGATATACCAGTCTTCCTTATCGTTGATCCGCTCCCGCGACTGACGGAACCAGTCATGCTGGTCACTTGTATGGTTCACGACTAAATCGAGAATGACCTTCAATCCACGGGCATGAGCGGTCGTGATCAACTCCTGTAGATCTCCCATCGTTCCGGCTTTTTCCATGATCCCGTAATAATCGGCAATATCATAACCGTTATCGACGTCCGGTGAACGATAACATGGATTCAACCAGACGACATCGACACCTAGTGAAGCGATGTAATCAAGCTTGTCGATGACACCTCGCAAATCACCGATCCCATCCCCGTTCGAATCTTTAAAGCTACGCCAGTAGACTTGATAGACGACTGCCTCTTTCCAGTTAGCTCGCTTCATCTCCTCACTCCTCTCCCTACTCTTTATTCCCGCTCCACTTATCTGTACCTGTTTATCCGACAATTTTTTTGAATTTCGAAAAAGTTCTTTTCTTTTGACTGAATATTCGTTATCCTTGACGACAATACCACGAAGGAGGCATTCATCCATGAAACATTTCGCTCCATCCATCGCCATTGATCGGCTTCCTGCTCCCGTTTTCGCTGAGCTCGCAAACCGAATCGGTGCTGTAAAAGCTGCCGGACACGATGTCATCACACTTGGTCAAGGAACACCCGATCAAACGACGCCCGTACATATTCTCGATGCGTTAAAACAAGCCATCGACGAGCCAACAAACCTTCAATATCCACCGTTTCGTGGCCATGATTTTCTAAAACAAGCCGTCGCCAGCTTTTATGCGACTGAATTCGGCGTCACGATCGATCCGGCAACGGAAGTCGCGATTCTCCTCGGCAGTAAAGCCGGAATCGTCGCCTTACCGCAGACGATCGTCAACCCTGGAGAAGGTGTCATCGTCCCCGATCCAGGATACCCGGATTACCTGTCTGGCGCCGCACTTGCTGGCGCATTCCCGATTACGCTTCCGTTGCTCGAGAAAAACGGTTTCTTACCCGATTACGACTTACTTGATACGACGGATGTCGAGCGTGCCCGGATGTTGTTCCTCAACTACCCGAGTAATCCGACAGGCGCTACGGCGACGGCAGAAGCCTTCGAACAGACAGTCGCTTTCGCCGATGCCCATGATATCTGTGTCGTCCATGACTTAGCATACGGCGGCATCAGTTTCGATGGTCCGACGCGAAGTTTCCTGCAAACGGAAGGTGCAAAAGACGTCGGGATCGAGCTATTCTCACTCTCAAAACGCTTCAACATGTCAGGCTTCCGGATTGCCTTCGCAATCGGAAATCCGTCCGTCATCTCAAGCATCGAGACGTATCAGGAACATCTTTACGTCAGTGCCTTCACACCGATTCAACATGCTGCGACCGTCGCTCTGACGAGTGACCAGACATGTGTCCGTGAGTTAAATAGCTTGTATGAAACACGACGTGATGCATTGTTCGCAAAACTTGATGCGATCGGTTGGAGTGGACCACGTCCGGGCGGTTCCTTCTTCGTCTGGCTGCCTGTTCCTGAAGGTTACACGTCCCAGAGCTTCACCGATCATCTGCTTGACGAAGCACATGTCGCCGTGACGCCTGGATCATTCTTCGGCGAATACGGTGAAGGCTACGTCCGGATCAGTCTGATTGCTGATGTCGAACGATTGGAAGAGGCCGTCGACCGAATCGGAACGCTCAACCTATTCCGGACACCTGTTGCGGAATAATTCTGAAAAAATATTTGACAGATGGGAATCATTTCCGTTAAAGTAAATCCCAACAGCATAACTACTTATCGAGAGCGACCGAGGGATTAGGCCCAACGACGTCCGGCAACCACCTATCAGGAACGGTGCCACATCCTACAGAATGGATTTCATTCTGAGAGATAAGTTACGAAATCTTACACTTTCGTCGCTTTTTTCTGGTTGCTCTGCTACTAGGAAAAAGCGACTTTTTTTGTACAAGGAGATGAGCGGATGATTGAATTCAAACAGATTACAAAACGGTTCGTCCGAGACCGGACTCCGATTTTCGCATTACGAGATGTTGATTTGACGATTCAAAAAGGAGAAATCTTCGGGATCATCGGTGAATCCGGTGCCGGTAAAAGTACATTGCTTCGCCTGATCAACGGGCTCGAGCACCCGACACAAGGAACCGTCAAGGTCGACGGTGTCTCGCTCGGCGGGATGTCAAAAGCGGACTTACGTCAACTTCGTTTGCGGACAGGGATGATTTTTCAACATTTCCAATTGATCCAGTCGCGCAACGTCGCGGATAACATCGCTTTTGCACTCAAGGCTGCTGGCGTCAAACGAGCAGATTTCCCGGAGCGCATTCGCGAACTCGTCTCGCTCGTCGGACTTGAAGGATTTGAGACGAACTTCCCGAGTCAATTAAGCGGTGGGCAGAAACAGCGCGTTGGGATTGCCCGGGCACTCGCAAACAATCCGACCGTTTTGTTATGTGATGAAGCGACATCAGCTCTTGACCCGGTCACGACGCTTCAGATTCTTGATTTGTTAAAAGATTTGAATGAACGACTCGGATTGACGATCGTCCTCATCACGCATGAAATCGATGTCGTCAAACAGATTTGTCATCGTGTCGCCGTCATGTCGCAAGGGGAAGTCGTCGAAGTCGCCTCTACCTATGACTTGTTCAGCCAAGCCAAACATCCGGTGACGCAACATTATGTCGACACGGCGTTACAAATCGAGCTACCGGAACGCATCTTACAAGCGACACCGGGAAAAATCATCCGCTTGCAGTTCACAGGCGAGAAGACCGGCGAGAGTACGTTATCAGAAGCAATCCGCCGTTACGATATCTCAGTCAGCATCTTGCACGGCAAGGTCGACTACATTCAAGACGTCGCCTTCGGTGTCCTGATTGTCAGCTTGACGGGATCATCCGACCAAATCGCTCCTGCCCTCGACTGGCTCGCGACGGAACTTCACGCACTCGAGGTGATTCAGGATGTGGCTTGATCGTATTCAAACGATGTTACCTGAGCTCTTGAAGGCACTCGGCGAGACGGCATGGATGGTCGGAATTTCACTCGCCTTCGCATTGGTCGTCGGGATTCCGCTCGGGATTCTCTTGTTCGTCACCGACCGCGGATTATTTTTTCAAAACCTTGCCGTCCGACGTGTTCTTGATTTCGTCGTCAACATCGTCCGGTCGCTACCGTTCATCATCTTGCTGGTTGCCCTCATTCCGTTAACGAAGTTCTTGCTCGACAATACGATTGGTCCGACGGCAGCGTCCGTCAGCCTTAGTGTCGCAGCGATTCCGTTTCTCGCACGCCTCGTCGAAACATCACTACGTGAGATTCCGCCTGGTCTAATCGAAGCAGCGGAAGCCTGTGGGGCGAAACCATTGCGGATCATCGTCAGCGTCCTCTTACCGGAAGCACTCCCTGGCATCATTCAGGGCATCACATTAACGACGATCAGCTTGATCGGCTTCTCAGCGATGGCTGGTATCGTCGGCGGCGGTGGTGTCGGTGACCTCGCGATCCGTTTCGGTTACTATCGCTACGATAATCTCATCATGATCGTGACGATCGTCGTGCTCATCGTCATCGTTCAAAGTATTCAAGCACTTGGCAATCAACTGGCGCGAAAAACAGATAAACGCTAATCATACATATAAAGGGAGAGTGGAATCATGAAAAAACGATATGCCTTTTTAGCAACAGCCTTACTCGGTGCAGGAGTCCTCGCAGGATGTGGAGACAGCAGTGCTGATGAAAAAGACAAGACGATCAAGATCGGGGCGACGAGCGGTCCGTATAGCGACATGGTCAAACAAGCGATCCAGCCACAACTCGAAAAGAAAGGCTACAAAGTCGAAATCGTCGAGTTCAGCGATTACATCCAACCGAACATCGCCCTCGGTAGCGGAAACATCGACGCCAACTTGTTCCAACACTCGATCTATCTCAAGACGTTTTCTAAAGAAAAGAACCTCGATTTAAAAGGACTCATCACGGTCCCGACAGCACCGATGGGACTATACAGCAAGACAGCGAAGACACTCGACGACGTCAAGACCGGTGCTGAAGTCGCGACGCCGAATGATCCGACGAACCAAGCACGGGCACTGAACTTGCTTGCGGAACAAGGCTGGATTGAACTTAAGCCGGATGTCGATCCACTGACCGTTTCAGAGAAAGATATCGTCAAGAATCCGAAGAAACTCGTCATCAAACCACTCGAAGCGGCTCAATTGCCACGTGCTGTCGAAAGTGTCGATATCTCAGCTGTTCCAGGGAACTTCGCGCTTGCTGCGAAATTCGACTTACTCGATGCGTTAGCGCTTGAGACGATGGACGAACAATACCGTAACCTCGTCGCTGTCCAAACGAAAGATGCGGACAAACAAGTCGCAAAAGACTTAAAAGCAGCCGTCGAATCGGACGCCTTCAATACAGTCATCGAAAAATCATTTAAAGGCTTCAGCAAGCCTGAATGGGCAAACTGATGCAAAAATGACTGGATTTCAAGGAGAGATCATCTCTTTGAATTCCGGTCATTTTGTGTTAGAACCGATACCACATCAGTTCTTCATCATGATACGTGTCATCGATTTTCAGCGCCCGTGGTTCAATCGCGTATGATTCAAAACCAAGTGAGCGATATAACGCTTTAGCAGCTTCATTCGTCCGGACGACCGAGAGATGGACTTGCTCAATCACAGGACGCTGCTTTAATGTACGACGTAATGCCTCTTGTACGAGTTGTCGTCCGACCTGTTGCTTTCGAGTGCGTGGCGTGACGTACATCGCAAATAGATTCGCCCGATGTTTCATCTTCACTGGCTCTAAACAGACGATGGTGACGACACCGACGAGTTCTCCTTCATGAAACGCACCGAACGTCGATGCCTGTTCACTTTTGAGACGCGTTGCGTACTGTTCGACCGGTCGATCTTTTTCTGCTTCATAATCAGAACCGAATGCTTCCGGATGATTCTGCAACGCCTCTAATCGTAACGCCTTATACAGTACTGCATCTTCTGCCGTCAATTGACGTATTTCCAACTGTTCCACCTCCTACCTGTATTATAGAATGAACTAATTCATAAAAAAGAGGACGACATCGAGCGATATCGTCCTCCATTCTTCTATTAAGGTGTTCGGAAATTAATCGTGAAGTACGGTGAATCATCTCGGAATGCTACACCGACATCCGCCTGCTTGAAGCTCTTTTGAAGGATGTTATCGCGGTGTCCTTTTGAGTTCATCAAGCCCCAATGCGCCGCAAAGACATTCGGATAACCCATCGAGAGATTCTCACCGGCTCCCATGAACTTGATACCGCCTTGTTCCATTCGATCGAACGGATCGCGACCTTGTGGATCTGTATGCGAGAAGAAATTATTCTTCGCCATGTTCTCGCTGTGACCGCGTGTGACCGGCTTCAGTGCCGTGTACGGTGCTAACGGATTCAACTTATAGTCAACCCGTTCCCAGTTCATCAACCGAAGCATCAGTTTCTCATCTGTCGTTCGTAACGCATTCGAAGCCGTACCATAGAAGCCTTTTTTCTTCGCTTCGACGTCTTTTGGAATCGCAAGCGTCGCTTTGACCTTATTGCCGTCATGCTGATCGAAGAAGTACGTCACGTAATTGCCTTTCTTCTCATAGACCGCGGCATGATCCAGGTTCAACATGTAGTTTGTGTTGCCTTTACGGTAGGACTTCACTGCGGTCCAACCCTTTTTCTTCAGCGACGATTCCGTATCTTTATTAAGAACGGCACCTTGCGTCGTCACCCCGTTCTTGAAACGATACTTCCCGTAGTCCTTACCATCTTTCGTCAAGGCGACGAATTCCTCCGTTGATGTCCGTCTGACTTCCCAGTCGTATCCCGGGTACTCACTGCTATATCGATCAATCAGCTTGCCGCCGCTTTTCGGGTAATCGGCTTCTGCTTGTTCCATTGGAATGTTTTCGTAGCCGAAAAAGGCTACTGCTGCTAATCCGATGATCAACCATTTTTTCATGTCCTCGTTTCGCCTCCTTCTACTTCATTACCTTTATTTTAAAAGAAAATCATTCCTTCGAACAGTCATCGGCTCTCATTTGTCTAAATCACATCTTTCGTCCACAAATCCGACATATTTCGTGAGAACGCTCCCATTTCAAAAAAGCTTTTGTTTAAACGATTCTTGAAAGAATTTAATATACATTCTAAACTATCTTCCCCTATTGTTGAAATGTGCGAACATTCTTTTATTTCATTCTCAGCGAATTTTGATTGCTCTCCGATTATCGACTCGGTATCATTAGAATTCGTAAGCCAAACTTTCAATGCTTTTCCAAATAACAAGATGATATGAAGGAGTTGACCTATGGTTTTACTGTATTTCATTTATGAATCCATTGCTTTTTTACCGATTCAACAATACTTATTTTCCGGCTGGATGATTCTTGTCGTCTTGACCGTATCGTTTAGTTTAGCGAATGCACACGAAGATGTCCGCCTGAATCAACGGCTCGGTTTCGAGTTGCTCGTACCCGGATCAGGTATGCTTCTCTCTAAGAAATTCATTCCTGGTCTTGCTATCATCCTTTTTTTAATCTTGATCCACTTCACGTATATGTTCCGCGTCATTCCTCTACCGATTGCTTTAATTTCGACGCTCTCTATCAGCACCCTCTCACTTCTTTCGCTTTTAATTCCAGCACGCAAAAAAGCGGACCGCTAAGTCCGCTTTTTAATTTTATTGATATTTTGTTGTTTCTTTCAACTTATACTTGTTCGACAGTTCAAGCCAAACCGTTTTTCCTTTGATCGTTTTGACTTGAATGTATGGACGCCCTTGCGAAACACGGAGTGCAAGCAACTCACCTTGTTGGTCTGCATGTGTTTCACTTGCTTTATCCCAGTTGCGCCCTAGTTTCCGTTCAATGAAGATATGTTTTCCTTTTTGAACAGCACGCCAGATGCCGACTTCTGCTTTTCCTTTGACAGGTACGGCCGTCTCTGCACCTTGAATCGAGATGATCGCTGGATCGTGATCACTCGCGCTACCGTCTGCTTCCATATACTCTGAGTTGATGTTGACGATATCCGACGACGTATACGATTTCAAGTTATTCGAGATCAAGATATGGTCGAGCACTTGAGCGTTTCCGTTATAGACATACGAGTACCGCTCTGATTCCGGCAGATCGTCGACTGTGTTCCACAAGTTATCACCTTTTAAGATATCAAGTGTTTTCGAGAACTGGAAGTCGTTTAAGTCACCGAGAACGACGACGTTCGAGTCTTTGACTTCCGTCTTCAATTCAGAGACGAAGTCCTGAACGATGTTCGCGATCGCATGACGCTGGACTTCACTTTTACGCACGACCGGTTGGTTTTTACCGAAGTCAGCTCCGTCGCCACCTTTTGAGTTGAAGTGGTTGACGATGACATGGTACGAATCACCGTTAAAGAGGAATTCTGCGACGAGTGGTTTCCGTGAACTCGCGAAGTTCGGATCCGTCGGCTGGATACGACCTGGGTTTTTCGTTAACTTACCTTCTTCCACCGCAACGGCTTCTGTCGCGCTACCTTTTTCACCTGGTGCGAGCGATACACGTGCTGGATTGTAGAGGAATCCGACACGGATGTTTCCGCCTGGCTGTCCACCGTCTTTCTTATCTTCTGGTGCGATGTCTGTGTACGCATACCGGACACCTGTTTTCGCTTCGATCGCTGCAATTAATGTCTCAAATGATTTCGAAGCATCAACTGTACCGCTATCCGTCGCACCATCGTTATCCTGCATCTCTGTCAAACCGACGATGTCCGGTGTCTTGAGGAATGTCGCAATACCTTCTGAGACACGATCGACTTTTCCAGCGTCTGCTGTTGAGGCGAAGTTCTCGACGTTGTACGAAGCGACAGTCAGGCGTGATTCACCCGTTTCGATGTTCGTCGGCTGACGATTCGCTTCACGCGCAACGAGTTTCGGAAGATCCGCTGCTTTTGAAAGTACTTTATACGCCGAATAGTTGTAGCTCATGACCCCTTCAATTGTTCCGTCGAACGTATCACCAGCTTTTGCACGGAACGACGAGCTACCCATCTCAACGAAGAGACGTTCCGGGTTGACGTTGTCCTTCGTCAAGATTGGAGTTCCGCGTTTCGTATAGACCTTATCCGCAGTCTGCGTCCGAACTGGAATCGTCCGGTTTGCTTGCGGACCTGTGACGATTGCATTCGGTAAAGCGACACGCATGCCTTCTAAGCTTTCATACAAATCAATCGCATCTTCTTCTGGGTCAAACTGAGCGAACGAGTCGTTATCAACGACTTGTGTCGGAATCAAGACACCTTCATCACCGAGAACAATACTCGCTGGTAACCCTTCGTTGAGTGCACCCTTCACAAGATTGACCGTACTGATTTCCGTGACTGCTAAGTCTGTATCGAACTTATCGCTGTAGCCGCCAAGCAACCACTCTTTGACATATCCTGTCGTCGCGACTTTTTGTCCAACAGCAGCACCGTGGTTTTTTGCATAGACGAGAATCCCTTCTGATGTCCGGCTGTCGTTATCCGGATTCGGATCCTGCATGTAGAAGTTATTCGCATCAACGACATACGTGACGACACCTGTCGTCCGGACGAGCTGGTCGGCATATGGTGATGCATGCGCAATACCTTGGATGCTGTTGATTTTCGTGATCGGTGGTGCGATGTAATACTTAAACGTCGAAACAGCTGACGTTTTACCGTCCTTGACGGCAACTGCTTGAATCGTCACTTCATCGTTGATCGTAATGGGTGATGTGTACACTGGACTGTCGACAGTCGGTGTCGTGCCATCAACCGTATAATGGATCGTTCCTTCGCCTGACAACGTTACTTGATCTCCACGTTCCACTTCACCAACCGGAGAAGCTGTAGGTGCCGCGAGAACGTCGCCCGCTTCTGTCTGATGACTGCCGAGATTCGTCAGTGTATCAACCGGGAAGCTCGTCCACTGTGATGGTTCGTACGTTTTAGCACCCGATGTGACGCCTGATTTCCGGACAAGTGTCGTATCTTTTGCGAAATCCGTCGATGAACCGAGTGGCCCGATGATATCAAGAACGACATCACCCTTTTTCAATGCAATCGGATCATTCCCGTTGAAGTTCAATGATCCCGTCGTCAATTGTGCTTTTGCTTTAATATCTGCATTCGCACTCGAGTTCGCGATGACGAACGTCTTCCCTGGATCCACTTTCCCCGATAGTGTGATTTTCGCTTCTGACGGTCCAGCATTCGTATACTGAACGAGTGTATAGTCTGCTAAGTCAATGATTTGCCCCGACCCATTGTATAGCTCGATTGCCTTGTTGTTGCTTGTTCCTTCTATGTATTCAGACAAGATGACGCCTTCGCCTTCTGCCCCGACAAGACCCGCTTGTGGAAGGATTCCTGCTGTTAATACTCCGGCCAATGCCCACTTTCCAAACGTACTGCCGTATTTCATGATGAGACCCCCTATTGAATTTTCTGACACTTCTTTATAATATCAGATTATATTCTCAATAGTGTATATTTTTCGTAAAAAAAGATACCATCCTTCGTAAATGGAAGAAATGGTATCGCTTACAACTTTTTATTGTTCGTCTTTGTGACTTTCGTACCATTTTTCAGCTTGCGACGTCGCAATCGGGATCGCGCGTCCTTCTTCATACCCTTCTTCTAACAGAGCGTTCGCAATCTCAATCGCTTTTTTCCGAAGTGGCGGATCAAAATTCTTGAATGACTCTGGATAATCCTTTTCGTTCCATGGCATGTCGTCACCCCCTTCTTTCAGCATTACCCAAAAAAAGGCACAAAAAAACGCCTCATCAGCGTGTCGTTGTTTTTGGTTGTCATGAGAATCGAGGATTACAGGTGATCAAAACACCTGAAACGACGAAAGCCCTACCTCTCTTTCGTTGTTACGGCTCCTTGGCCGCGCCAGCTGAATCAAGCATTTTAGCAAGAATCGTGATGCGTCTGCAACGGACGCATGATACTGGGATTTTTAGAAATAGCTCGGGAATGAGCGGAAAAGTATCGATTGGAAGGTTTATCTTGCTGGGTCAACTTCTCCTCGTAGTATGAAGAAGGACAAAATAAAAGCGATGACTTATGTCTGACTCATTTGTCAGTAGCGGTCTAAAAATCCTGACCTGTCGATTTAATTGTATGATATGGATTGAAGATTCTCACATGAGTGATCATCCCCGATTCATGACTTATATTAATCTATCACACTTTCTTTTATAAAGTCAATCTTTCTTTTAAAAAACCGTTTTCTCCTGTCTCAGAATTGGAGTTGCACCTGCCGTAAAAGCCGAGTATCGTGAAGAGGAATCATTACTATAGAAGAAACGAGGGAAATCCATCATGCCGAATCGACTTATCCATGAAACGAGTCCCTACCTATTGCAACACGCTCACCAGCCTGTCGATTGGTACCCATGGGGCGAAGACGCCTTCACTGCCGCTCGAGAAAGCGGCAAGCCGATCTTTTTATCGATTGGTTATTCGACGTGCCATTGGTGCCATGTGCTGTCTCATGAGAGCTTTGAGGATGAAGAAACGGCACGACTCTTGAACGAACGCTACATCGCAATCAAGGTCGACCGGGAAGAACGTCCTGACATCGACCATGTCTACATGACGGCGGCTCAAGTCATGAACGGACAAGGCGGCTGGCCACTGAGCGTCTTCATGACAGCGGACCAGCAACCGTTTTATATCGGTACGTATTTTCCGAAGACGCCTCAGTTCAACCGCCCGAGTTTTCGTCAGGTGACACTTCAGCTCAGCGAGCAATTCCGCCGTTCACCAGAAAAAATCGCCCAAGTCGGTCAGAACATGTCGCAGACGCTTCGCGACGTATTACAGCCTGCGACGTCTACCCATACTTGGGATGAATCCATCATTCACGATACCTTCGATCAGGCGATGCGACAATTCGACCGTCAACATGGTGGATTCGGCGAGGCACCGAAGTTTCCGTCGCCTGCCCTACTTCGTTTCTTGCTTGATTATTATCGATTCGCGGAAGACGAGACGGCGCTCCATATGGTCATGCGTTCATTGATCGCGATGCGTGACGGCGGGATGACGGATCAAGTCGGCTACGGTCTGTTCCGCTATACGGTCGATGCCGAGTGGCAGATTCCTCATTTTGAGAAGATGCTGTACGACAACGCGTGGTTCGCGACCTTATGCATCGAAACATACCAAGTGACTGGACAGATTCGGTTCCGACGCTACGCAGAAGAAGTGCTGACATTCATAGAACAGGAACTGACCGCATCGGATGGCACCTTCTATGCCGCACTGGATGCAGATAGCGAAGGAGGCGAAGGACATTTTTATACGTTCACGGTAGCTGAACTGACGGACTTACTCGGACCAGACGCACTGTTCCCGCGCTTCTACCATGCTTCACCATCGGGGAACTTCGAAGGACGGAACGTCTTTTATCGAACAGGACGAACACTTGAGGCATTCGCACGTTCTGTTCACTTGTCGCCTGCTGAAACAGCGGCACAACTCGAACGCGAGCGCCAGCTTCTCCTCAATGCGCGAAATGAACGTCCGCGCCCGTTTCGTGATGATAAACGGTTGACATCGTGGAATGCGATGATGATCTCGACATTCGCTAAAGCCGGTCGCGTCTTCGGTGAACCGTATTATACTCATGTCGCAACGCGTGCGATGACGTCGCTTGAACGATTCGTCCGTACGGAGAATCAACTTGCCGTTCATTACCGCGAAGGACAAGCAACCGGACGCGGATTCCTCGATGACTATGCGTATTTGATCGACGCACATCTTGAACTGTTCCAATCAACACGACGGGCGCTTCATCTAAAGGAGGCTTTAGCACTTGCAGATGTGCTACAAGAACAGTTCCAAACAGCGGATGGTTATTTTTATCTGACGTCTTCACACTCCGACGAACTACTCGTTCGTCCACTTGATCTGTATGATGGGGTCACACCCGCCGGAAACAGCGTTGCCTTACATGTCTTCTTCACGCTCAGTCGCCTCACCGGGCGTCTCGTCTATCAAGAAAGTGCTGAACGGGCTCTTTCGGCATTAGTAGAGGAAGTCGAGCAACAACCAACAGGCTTTGCCTCACTTGTCAGTACTTTCACCTACCGGCAGATGGAACCGAAGGAATTGATCATCTTGATTCCTGAAGAGTCGGAGATCCCAATCGAAATCGATCAACTGCAACGGATGCGCTTGCCAGAAGTCGCTTTGTTGATTGGGACGAAACGTGACCTTCTACCGCTTGTACCACTGCTCGCAGATTATCCTGATCCAAACGTACCTACTGCTTATCTCTGTCATGATTTTTCGTGTGAACGACCAACGACGAATCTGACGGAACTCCTCGCTCGTCTCAATATCTGACCATATTCCCTCTTGTTTAAAAAAACAGGAGGGTTTTTCAAAAAACCAGACCCCTTTTTTCAAAAAAATTCAATATTTTGTTCATAAAAATCCGATATTGTCGATAGTAAGGATAGGCAATAGATTTCACAACTTAGACTTAGACATCCTAGAAGCCGATTCCGTCCATCCGGACGAATATCTACTAGGAGGAAAGATACTTTGAACACGACATCATTCTCGAAGACCTTGAAGGTGTTCGCAAGCTTTCTCATCGTTTTCAGCATCGTTTTAACATCTTTACCAGTAGCTGAAGCAGCGACGACGAAAGCGACGACCTACCGTCTGTCTACCGATAGTTATCTGTACGACAAGACGGCATCTTCTCGGAAACGCTTGTTGACGATCAAGACCGGAACTGTCGTTTCATCCACGTATGCTTCTGGAGCATTCAGAAGAGTGACATACGCTGGAAAAACGGGATATGTCGCGTCGAAATACCTCACGCTGTACGAAAAGAAACAAACCGTTTCTGGACAGCGCTACCTCGTCCTCAAAAAAACACCGATCAAAAAGACCGCAGTGGATACTGCAACGACGATCGGTACGTTGAACGAAGAGGATGTGTACTACACGTCACAACGTGTGACGAATCCATATGGCGAAACATGGTACCGCGTCACATATGACGGGAAGACGGGCTATGTAGCTGCCGGCGCAAAAGCAGTTGCCTATAAAAAGGTGACGAACACGACGTCAAGAACGGTCGACGCTTATATCTTGCGCCAATACGCTGGAACAGGTTATCCAAAAGTTCAGACCATTCCATCTGGAAAAGACGTCAAAATCGTCGGTCGGATCGAGGACTGGGTCAGCGTTCAGTACGATGGGAAAAAAGGCTACATGCATCAAGATGCGTTCGCCTCTTCTGAAAAGCAAAGTGTGACATTGATTCCACAAACACGGTATCAGACGAAAAGTGTGACACCCCTTTACAGTCAAGCGGAAGCGAAGAATAGCTTAGCCAGTCTTCCGAAAGACACGATTGTCACATCAAGCGCTAAGACGGCAACGTATCATCAAGTCACATACGCTGGTAAAACGGGTTACGTTTTATCCGCTACATTGGCAGAGTACACAGAAAAGACGAAGCTTCCGTCTTCACGCTTCCTGTTGACAGCATCACTTGCCATCAAGACGACACCTGCAACCAATGGAAAAACACTTGCGACACTAAGTGCTGGAAACGTCTACTACACGAAGACACGTGTGACGAATCCACTCGGTGAAACATGGTATCAAGTATCGAAGGAAGGTAAAACCGGCTTCGTATTAGCGAATCAGGCAACACCAATCGCTTACGAATCACAATCAAACCTTTCATTGAAAACGACAGCCGCGACAACGATCCGCTCGTATGCAGGTCCATCGTATGCTGCAGTGCAAACGATCCCGAGCAATACGATCATCAAAATTTCTGGACGGATCGGCAATTGGTACCGGGTCAGTTATAACAGTAAAACAGGATATGCTGCTTCCAGCACCTTTACGACGCTTGCAACGAAGCAGAAAATTGCAGGTGCACGCTTTGAGCTTGAAAAAGCAGTTTCCATTAAATCTTCACCAGATGCAAAAGCATCCACGCTTGCAACACTGCAGATCGGTGACATCTACTACACGACACAACTCGTGACGTCAAACGGTCAGCAATGGCATCGTGTGAGCAAGGATGGAAAGACAGGCTACATTCCTGTCGGTCAAGGGAAGAGCGTTCGTTATCAATCGGACCGGATCGTCATGCAGACGACGACTTCGACTCCCCTCCGTTCATATGCTGGAAACACTTACGCGACCGTCAAAACGATTCCTTCTGGTACGAGCATCACGGTCACTGGAATGATCAATGATTGGTATCGTGTGACGTACAACGGGAAAACAGGTTATATCGCTTCACGTTACGCTAAGGAAAAAGTCATGACGCAATCGATTCCATCTTCTTCTTATCGCCTTGGACGTACCGTCGAAGTAAAAACGTCGCACCAAGCCACAGCTGACACTCTCGTTCGCCTCTCTTCTGGAGACGTCTACACGACAAATCAAGTCGTCACGACTGGTCGTTCGGAGCAATGGCATCGTCTGACGGTTGACGGGAAAACTGGTTACATTCAAATCAATCAAGGTTCACCTGTCACATACGAAAGTGTCAATAACCACCGCTATCAAGCAACGACGGATACGACACTCCAGTCGGATGCCGGTTCAGCTTATGCGACGGTGACGAAGCTGCCAAAAGCAGCCGTCGTTCAAGTAACAGGTAGTCTCGATCAGTGGTTAAAAATCAGCTACGCTGGTAAAAACGGCTATGTTTTAAAATCAACACTGACACCGTACACGGAAACGAAAAAGATTACGGGTGCACGTTTCTTGGCGAATCAATCACTTGTCGTCAAACAAGCACCGGACGATCAAGCAACAACTGTAACGACACTCTCGTTCGGAAATGTCTATTACACATCTTCTTTGATCACGTCCTACACGAACACCTCGTGGCATAAAGTAACGATTGATGGCAAAACGGGTTATATCCGCACCGGACAAAACACGTCATCAATCAAATACGAAGCAAAACAAAAATTGTACGTACGGGCTACATCAAACGTTGCTTTACGCTCTTACGTCGGTAGCTCATACAATGTCATCAAGACGCTTCCTCAAAATCTCGTCGTCACTGTCTCTGGTCAAATCGGTGATTGGTATAAGATTTCCTACGATGGCAAAAGTGGATATGCATATAAGGGGGCGTTCGTGACGACTTCTTCTAAATTAAACGTCTATAACTCCGTCGCGACACCGTATACGTTCGATAGTTTCATCAGCGCACAGATGAAACTAAATCCACCTCCGCAAACGGATATCTACAAAAACAAATTGATGTACGTCAGCACGGGTTACGTCCGTCTCGGTGGTGCACTCGATCCAGTCAATGGAACGATTGCGACTGTCACAGCGACGACACCGCTCAACATTCGTTCAGGCGCTTCGACAGCAAGTCACGTCTATGGTCAATTCCAGCCTGGTCGGATGATTCGCGTCTATCAATCCGTCAGCGGCTTCTATACGACGTACCCACGTGTCTATTCGAACGCAACGAATTACTCGACGATCCAGTGGCTGAATGCACTCGAAACAGACGTCCGTAACGCTGCTGATCCACTGAAGGTCGACCGGAATTCTTCAGACTTCTATCAGTTCCTTGATCTATCGAAAACAACAGGTGCGACACCTGCGACACTCGATAAGATGTTAGCGAACGTCACGAAGGGCGAAGGAATCTTCAACAAGTGTAGCAACGGTAGTTGTGGTCAAGCGTTTATCGATGCTGGTCAAAAGTACAGCGTCAACGAAGCTTACTTGATCTCCCACGCTTTGCTTGAGACAGGTAACGGAAAATCGACACTCGCAATGGGTGTGACATGGAATGGACGCAAAGTCTACAACATGTACGGCATTGGTGCGTATGATTACGATGCAATCAACACCGGTGCTGCTTATGCGTATAGCCAAGGTTGGTTCACTCCGGAAGCCGCGATTGTCGGTGGTGCTGAATTCATCAGCACGAAGTACATCCACAATGCCTATGGACAAAATACGCTTTACAAAATGCGTTGGAGTCCGATGCGCCCTGGTAGCCATCAGTACGCAACAGACATGGGATGGGCCGTCAAACAGACGTCACGGATCTATTCACTCTATCAACAGATGGATAGCTATACGGCTACCTTCGATATTCCGGTCTTCGCTCGTTAAGGAAACGATGAAGCTGAGTCTTTAAATCAATGAAATAATTCCAACAAAAAGGAAAGACCGTTCTGGTGACTTCACTGGAACGGTCTTTCCTTTTTGATTAGTGTAGAACGAAAAAAGTCATCCTCCACTCCTACAGGATAAGAAAGCGCGCTCGGCGCTTTCGTCAGGGTTAGGTAAGACCCGGCAGACCGCGTCACATGCGGGGATGCCGCGGCTTACCTCCCGCCTGAGGAAAGGGAGAATGACCGACTCGTTCGTCTTGTGAAACGACAAACTTCGAAGAGAACCCCTGCATTTACGCGGAAGGGCTCCCCTAGCGTTCCATGTCATCGGCAACGATTTGAATATCGATCCCGCGGACATGACGCATGATTTCATTGATGATCGATCCACGCCGGACTTCCTGCCAACGGGTCCGTGCAGATTGACCGAGGACGATTTGAGTGATGCGATGATGCTTGGCAGCTGCCGTGATCGCTTGGGCAATCGAGCGCTCCCCTTGGATTCGGATCAGCACTTCTGCCCCGAACAAAGAGCCACTCTCGCGGACCATCGCTAAAACTTCTTTTTGTTTTGCATTCAATTGATTCTCAACCGTCGGTAAAATCGTCAGTACATATAGATCTGCTTTTAGCCGACTCGCCATCCGAAAACCACGATAGATCAACTTCCGCGCGTTGTCGTTGAGCTGGATACAGACGAGAATCCGTTCTTGTAGCGACGCTGGATCCTTTTCAATCAACAAGCGTGATTGATAGACTTGATCGTCGACTTCGTCCGCGACCTGACGTAGCGATAACTCACGTAAGCTCGCAAGATTCTGAAGCGAAAAAAACGAATTCAAGCTCTGTTCAATCTTTTCCTTCTTATAGATCTTTCCTTGCTCGAGTCGTTCCCGTAACGTTTGTGGCGTGACATCGACGAGTAGAATCTCATCGGCTTCACCGAGAAACGGATCCGGGATGCGTTCCCGGACTTCGACGCCCGTCACTTCTTTGACTTTAAAAAGCAAGCTTTCGAAATGCTGAATGTTGACGGCCGAATAGACATTGATTCCCGCCTCAAGCAGTGCTGCGACATCTTGATAGCGTTTTTTTCGTACCGATCCTGGCGCATTCGTATGCGCCAGTTCATCGATCAGTACGATATCGGGGCGACGGGCAATGATCGCGTCCACGTTCACCTCGGGGAATGTCTTGTCCTTATAGACGACTTCAAGTAGCGGGACTTGTTCGAGTTGCCCGACCATCTCTGCCGTCTCTTTTCGACCATGCGTCTCAATCAGACCGATGACGACATCCTTACCTTCAAGCGTCAATGTTCGTGCATCGGCCAGCATCTTATACGTCTTTCCGACACCAGGAGCTGAGCCGATGTACAGCTTCAGCTTTCCTCGTGTCATGACTTACTCCGATCAAGTGCTAAGTTCAAGCGCAGGACGTTGACGTAATCATGGGTTCCGGCTTCCTTCGTGATTAACTTCCGTACTTCTTCACGCGACAGGTCGCGTGCGGTTGCGATACGCTTCGCCTGCACCAAGGCATAATCGACTGAGATGTGCGGATCGAAGCCAGAACCGGATGTCACGAGGGCATCGTCCGGAAGCGAAGCGCCGTCCACTTGGTTCTGTTTCTGTAATTCCGCCATCTTCGTGCCAAGCTCCGGGTTCGATGCTGCTAGGTTATCCCCAGCAGACGCTCCCGCTAATTGATCGACTGCTGATGGACGTCCGTGAAAATACTGTTTCGACGTGAACGGCTGGGCAATCAATTCCGATCCGATGAATTTTCCGTTTTCTTGCACTAAAGAACCTTCTGCTTTATCTGGTACGAGCAATTGACCGAATAATGTCAACAAAGCGGGAAAGACGATCCCGCATAACGCTGCGACGAAGACCGTCACACGAATGGCTTGTTTCATGATTCGTTTTCTCCTTAGAGGATGCTTGCAAGCAAGACATCGATGATTTTAATCCCAATGAACGGTACGACGACACCGCCAAGACCGTAGATCAGTAAGTTACGACCGAGTAATTGATCCGCCGTCATCGGTTTGTAAGTGACTCCTCGCATCGCAAGCGGAATCAACATCGGAATGATGATCGCATTGAAGATCAAGGCAGACAAAATCGCTGTCGTCGGGGAATCAAGACGCATGATATTGAGTACTTCCATCTGTGGAATGGCGACCATGAACATTGCCGGGATGATCGCAAAATATTTCGCGACATCGTTTGCGATCGAGAACGTCGTCAACGCTCCCCGTGTCATCAAGAGCTGCTTCCCGATTTCGACGACTTCGATGATTTTCGTCGGGTTTGAATCAAGATCAATCATGTTCGCTGCTTCTTTCGCCGCTTGTGTTCCGCTGTTCATCGCGAGACCGACATCGGCTTGAGCGAGTGCCGGTGCGTCATTCGTACCGTCTCCCGTCATCGCGACGAGGTGACCGGCTGCTTGTTCCTGCTGGATGACACGAATCTTGTCTTCCGGCTTACATTCCGCGACGAAATCATCGACGCCTGCTTCGCGGGCGATCGTTGCTGCCGTCAACGGGTTATCTCCGGTACACATGACCGTCTTGATGCCCATTTCACGTAAACGATCGAATCGTTCCCGCATGCCCGGTTTGACCGTATCTTTTAAATAGATGACGCCAAGGATCGTTGCGTCGATCGCGACGACAAGTGGTGTGCCACCGAGACGAGAGACCGCATCTACTTTCTCTTGCAAATCATTCGGAATCGTTCCGCCTTGTTCTGTCACCCAATCTTGAATCGCTTGTCCCGCCCCTTTCCGTACACGGCGTCCATCTCTTAAGTCGAGTCCGGACATTCGTGTCTCTGCTCGAAACGGTACAATCTCTGCGCCATCTAACCAGTGTTGTTCAACCGGCATTGCGCGAAGTTCAGCGAGTTCAAGAACGGAACGTCCTTCTGGTGTCTCATCAGCGAGCGAGGCGAGGATTGTCCCCTCGAACGCCTGCTCAGCAGTACGCTCACCGACTGGCGTGATCTCCGACGCCATCCGGTTACCGAACGTGATCGTTCCTGTTTTGTCCAGGATGATCGTCTGGATATCGCCTGCTGCTTCGACCGCCTTCCCGCTCATCGCGATGACGTTGAAGCGGGTGACTCGGTCCATCCCGGCGATTCCGATTGCGGACAGCAAGCCACCGATCGTCGTCGGGATCAAACAGACGAGTAAGGCGATCAAGATTGGACCTGACAGATCAAATCCAAGGTAGTTCGTAAAGACAGGTAATGTCATGACGACAAGTAAGAAAATCAATGTCAAGCTCGTCAAGAGCGTTGATAACGCGAGTTCGTTCGGTGTCTTCTGACGACTTGCGCCTTCAACGAGGGCAATCATCTGATCGAGGAATGACTCACCTGGATTACTTGTGATCCGGACTTCGATCTCGTCACTGACGACGAGTGTTCCGCCGATGACCGATGAGAAATCACCGCCTGCTTCCTTGATGACGGGTGCGGATTCACCGGTGATCGCTGATTCATCAATCGAAGCAAGTCCTTTGATGATTTCACCGTCACCCGGTACATACTCCCCTGCTCGGACGAAGACAATATCTCCCTTCCGAAGTGTCGCCGACGAGACGCTTTGAATCAGTTGTCCGACACGTTTACGGGCCATGACGTCTGCTTTCGACGCTTTCAGTGAGTCCGCTTGTGCTTTCCCACGTCCTTCCGCGATCGACTCCGCGAAGTTCGCGAATAAGACCGTCAAAAAGAGGATGATGCTGACCGTTAAGTTAAAGCCACGCATCTCGTCAATGAAGATCGTATAGCCGATTGCGAGCAAGCAACCGATCCAGACGACGAACATGATTGGTTGTTTGACCATATTGACGGGATTTAATTTTTTAAAGGCATCGATCGTCGCTTGACGCGCGATCGAGCCATTGATTGCTGATTTGGATTGGTGTTCCGGCTCCCCGTTCGGTTGGTGTTCCTCGGGCGTCGGATGCATGATTCGTTCCATCATATGCTTTTATCTCCTGTTCACATCGTCAGCCAATCCGCGACCGGTCCAAGTACGAGCACTGGCAAGAATGTCAATGCACCGACGAGTACGACCGTACCGAGGAAGACTGTTCCGAAGAGTGGTGTATCTGTCTTAAACGAAAATTCATCTTGAGGAACCGATGGCTTCGCTTTAAGCGAACCCACGATTGCAAGCATCAAGATCAATGGGATGTAGCGTCCGAAGAACAGCGCGAATGATGTCGAGACGTTCCAGTAGACGTTGGCGTCGCCAAGCCCTTCAAACCCGGATCCGTTGTTCGCCGTCGCGGACGTGAACTCGTACAAGACTTGCGACAGTCCGTGATAACCTGGATTCGAGATACCGGCAACGCCTGGTGCAGCGTACATCGAGATTGCCGTTCCGACGAGAATCAGGAATGGCGGTACGAGTAGCGCGATCGCGATCATCTTCACTTCGAACGTCTCGATTTTCTTTCCGAGGAACGTCGGTGTCCGACCGATCAAGAGACCTGTCAGGAAGACTGCGACGAAGGCGTAAAGCAAGACGTTCAGGAATCCTGCACCTGCTCCACCGTAAACGACGTTAAGCATCATATTGCCGAGCTGGATCAATCCAGCAAGTGGATGCAGCGAGTCATGCATCGCGTTGACCGCTCCGGTTTCAGCTGCCGTCGTGATCGAACTGTAGAGCGCCGTTCCGATTTGACCAAATCGTAATTCCTGACCATGTGCCGTTGGATTCGCAAGTAAGCTCCCTGCCATCCCGACCGTCATCATGATGAAGAGAAGCGTCATGACATCAAGGAATAATCGTCCTTGTTTCGCCGAACCGATGATTTTTCCGTAAGCGATCGGAAGTGACATCGGAATCAGTAGCATCAAGAACATCTGGATGAAGTTGACGAATTGGTTCGGGTTCTCGAATGGATGAGCACCATTGACACCAAAGAAACCACCACCGTTGTTCCCGAGCTGTTTGATGACTTCAAAAGCAGCGACCGGTCCACGGTAAATCAACTGCTTCGCTCCTTCGAGCGTCGTGACGCTGACCGCCCCTCCGAACGTCTGTGGTACACCGAAGACGATCATGACCATCCCGAACACGAGTGAAATCGGAATCAGGATCCGCAAGATGAAGCGAACGAAGTCGGCATAGAAGTTACCGAGCGGTTTGTTCGCAAGACCACGAATGACAGCGATACAGACCGTGAACGCCATCGTTGGAGCGACGAACAACATCGTTCCAAGGACGAACGTTTGCGAGAGATATGAGAGTGCCTCGCCTGAATAGTGTTGTTGATCGGTGTTCGTCATGAAACTGATCGTCGTATGCAACGCTGTCGACCAATCGAGATTCACAGCACCGTTCGGATTGAGCGGTAGACTGCCTTGGAAACGAAGTAGCAAATAACCACCGATGAAGAAGAAAATATTTACAAGCAACAAACTTTTCGAATAGCCGACCCACGATTGATCGTGTTTCTTTTCATCGACGCCGAGTAACAACAGGAGCCGTCGTTCGACCTTACTGATTTTATCGACCCGACGCTCTGCGACAGGTGCGAAGTATATCCCGATGTAGCGACCAAGCAAGACCGCCGCGCAAAGTGCGATGACGAGTAGGATCCAAAATTGGATCATGAATTGAGTCCACATGTTTTTCTGTTCTCCCTATGCGATTAGAATTTTTCTGGATACATCAGACAATAACCGAGATACAAGAAGACGAGGCAACCCGTCGCCAGTAAAAACCATGTCATTTGCGGTCACCTGCTCTCCACTGGACACGCTCGATCAGATGAATCATCCTGAACGTCGTACCGAAGAAGAAGGCAAGCAGTAAAATACTCCACAGCTCTCCCATTATGAAATTACCCCCATATTATTCAATATTTTTACATTTAAACACGACAAAAAGACGATGTGAGGCAATAAACGGCCCCAGCATCGCCTTGATAACTTGGCATACTGAAAAAGAGTCGTTCCCTCCTAAAACGCCTGCGAGGTTAGCTGTCGGATTCGGGCATACCTAGGAATTCGCCCTACCTTTCCCGTTCGGAAAGGATTCACCCCGTGTCACGTGTCGTGACGGTTGGGTCCCCCGCTTCAATCATGAATTCGGCGTACTTTGAGATCGAAGCATTAACATGTTAGTGTTCGTTGATGAGATGGATATTACTCCGATTGTTTGAGGTTGTAAATAGAAAAGTCGAAAAAAAAATAGTCTGATTTTTTAATGACTTACTTTCGAAAAATAGCGTTTTTCCGCCCTATGCTATAGAAGAAAAAAACCACAGAAATCGATTCCTTCATCTAAAATGGAGGAGCTCCATTTTAGCGAGAATCGTTCCGCGGTTTCATGAACGAACAATGATTATGATTGCTGATTCATTTTGGCATGGACCGTCAAAGGAGCTAGCATCGTCACCCATAGGGCAACCACTCCAGAAACAAGAATCACAATATCGCGTTCGAACCCAAGCGTCAGCAATGTAATACAACTACTGACCAGGACGAGACAAAGCGTCGCGATCATGACGAACCGCGATTGTTTCAACATTTTTCTCATGTGGCATCTCTCCTTTCCTTCCATATTCCTTTTCATCGTAACAAAGATTCGTCGAAAAAGCGCCGCTGACACCCGATTGTGATGTTTCTGTCATCTCGCAAGTAGCGATAGAAGACGACGAGAAAACGGATTTGTTACACTGGAGAAGTACTTAAAAAGGGGGAATCGATATGTTACAAGATCATTCATTTCAACGCGTCGACGGAACGTCGGCATCCTTAAGTGACTACCCAGCTCAAGCATGGCTGATCGTCAATACAGCCAGCAAATGTGGCTTAACGCCACAGTTCGAAGGACTCGAGCAATTGCATCAAGACTATCGTTCGCAAGGATTGACCGTACTTGGTTTCCCATGTAATCAGTTCGCGAATCAAGATCCGGGAACAGACGAGGAGATTCAGTCGTTCTGCCAAGTCAACTACGGCGTGACATTCCCCGTCTTCTCAAAAATCGATGTCAACGGTGAGCAAGCACATCCGCTATTTGAGGAACTGAAAGCACAAGCACCAACGATGGACGGTACAACAGACGTCGAGTGGAATTTCACGAAATTCCTCGTGACCCGTGATGGAGAAGTGACGCGGTTCTCACCAAAAACGAATCCAACTGATTTGACGGCAGCGATCGAACGATTGCTCGTTCAAGTCTAAAAAAATAAGCTTCCCTCCTTCTCTCTTGAAGGAACGGAAGCTTATTTTTATGTTGTTCCCGGCTCGAGATGACGACTGATCATCTCTTCCGCCAATCGTTTGACGTCATCGATATCGCGCATTTCTGTGAACGGATGTCCCCAGACAATCAGCTCTTCGATTTCTTCAATCGGTTGCGTCGTGTAGTGTGTACCATCGGCAACGAACTCTTGCGCAATCGCGGATTCAAAGGCAGCATATTTCAGGAGCCACGGCTTTTCACTCAAGATTTTTTGCGCATGTTTCGCCTGCTTGAACGTAACATCACCGACAAGGACGACCGGGTCGAATCGTTCATGGAGCGGATGCGTGTATTGAACAGAGATCAGCAATCCATGTTGGTTCGTTTTTTCTTGTTGCCGGACATACGTCCGTGTTAAAAAGTGCGGCACGAGTGACTCCGCACTCTCCTTCGTCTGATGGATGCTCAGACCATGTTCCGTTTGGACGACTTCCGGGAGGACCGGTTCGTATCCACGGTTTGCTAATTGTTGATCGAGCTCTTTGAATAATAGCAGGGTATGTTCGACCAGCGCTCGGACTTGGCGAAACGATAATTGAATCGATTGATTGATCATACGATGACCTACCTTCTCTAAAAGTATGGCAATATACAGTTATTTACCCAAACTTTTCCGAATTCATCCCTGTTTCAGCGAAAGTTCCTCGAGCCACTTACGTGCTTGTTCGCTCATACGAGCCATTGTCTGTTCTCGCTCGAGCGTGATTGCTTGTCCTCCATGGATCGAGCGACAATCGAGTGCGTGTGGCATGTTTTCTTCGACGATTCCGGCAAGGATCAGACAAGGGACGTCAGCTGCTTGTGCCATCCGCGTGACCTCACCCGGTAACTTACCGATTTGACTTTGACGGTCGACACGTCCTTCTCCCGTCCAGACATAATCTGCTTGCTCCATCCGCTCTGCTACGCGAAGATGTTGCAGGATCGTCTTGGCTCCTGGAACGATTGTGCCACCAAGCGCATAGATCGCTCCCCCGAGTCCACCGGCTGCTCCAGTTCCTTTAACATTTTCTAGTCCAAGTAACCTCCCGATCCGTTCAAGTTGTTGATCAAGCTTTACGATGTTTTCTAAAAGCAGTCCTTTTTGGGGACCGAACAGATAAGCTGGACCATCTGGACCATGATAAAGGGCTGTCACATCGACGAGCGCTTCCAGTTGAACAGGATACGCCGGGCATTGAATAGTATGCGTCTCAAGTAACGGATTCGTTTGAAATGAAATCGGGTCACCCAAGGCATCCTGTAACCGACAGCCGACTTCTGCGAGCAAACCAAGTCCTCCATCCGTCGTACCAGTCCCGCCTAAAGCCAGTCGGATCTGCGTGATTCCTTGATCACGTAACTGAGCAATCAAACGACCGACACCACGCGTATTCATTCGGACGGGATCATCCTCGCTTCGCCGCATCGGCAATCCACAAATACGCGCGACTTCGATGACGGCATCTGTACCCTTGACAGCGTACTCTACTTCACACGGACGACCTGCCAAATCCATCGTCATCGCCGTCTTCACGTCATATCCGAGTGCGAGATAGACATCGAGCGTTCCCTCCCCGCCGTCCGCAACAGGCGAAGAATCGATGATTGCTGTCGAATCATACGCTCGGATTCCGGAGGCGACAGCTTCTGCCGCCTCGTTCGAAGAAATACTCCCTTTGAATGCATCCATCAAAATCAAGTGACGTCCCATCTGTCCATTCCCCCTAAAAAACTCATATCAAGTTTTGATTGCGTTTCCAATTAATGTTACGATGATACTAATTTCAAATTACTATTACCTTATCTGACATTTCATTTTACATACACAGGAGGTCTTATTTCATGGAACGCTGTTCGTTATGTGGTACACCACTTCGTCAACACGATATGACTTGTTCTCATTGCCAACATCCTGTCATCAAAAAAGAACGACCAGTTGAACCACCCGCTCCGTCCTTTTCACGGGCTTGGCTCATCAGCACCTGTCTTTTGCTCTTTCTCGTCGGAGGGGCCGGTTTCCTGTGGTATTCGTTAAAAGATCCCGTTTCGCCGGAAGCCGGTCAGACACCTAGCGTCGAAGCACTCGCTCTTTCTGAATGGTCCGATGAACAAACAGCTTACAATCAAACGTATTCGAAAGATCGACCTCCGACATCCTATGATGTCCTTCGTTTCGTCCGCCAATACACACGAACGATTCCAGAGCTTGCGACGTATTCAAAGAAATACGATTCCATCGAGACGTTTTCTGCGATCCAGTTTACGACCTTGAAGGTATTCGAATCCGAGTTCGACCATCTTGAGCGGTTGACGAATGCCGTTGATGCGCCTGTCGCTCCAAGTGTTCTTGCCGTGACATTCCAAAAATTCACGTCAAAAGGCACCACGTATCACTTGCGCACACAGGAAACGTACCAAATCGCGACTGCAGAAGGTTCAAAGCCTGTGACCTACCGCGTTCATTATCGTTTGAAAGTGCATACGGATCATCTGCAAATCATTGATGTCAACCGGACGGAGGTGCACTCATGAAACGTGTACTCCTCTGTCTGCCCCTTTGTCTCCTGATGGCGTGTTCACCCGAAACATCCAAGATTCAAGAACAGCTCGAACAGCAAACCTACACCCGCGCCGTTGAACAATCGAAACAAGACATCGATGAACCGGCTGCTCGACTGATGGTTCAGCTTGAGCGACAGCTTGCCGGTTATCAACTGCGTGATGTCTTAAAAACGGCGGAGGCGATCGAACGCCTTCAACTCGCAGCGGATCATCCCGTCCAAAAACGAGCCGAAGCCATCGCTCTCAGTGCAAGAGAGACGCTACAACAAGTCAAACAGTTCGAAGGAACATATGAAGTTGAACGAAGCACGCTCGAAGACGAGCCGTTCGACGGAACTGGGCGCATCGATGTCTCTTTTGATGAGCAAGATACGTTCATCGCGACGCTTCGCTTTGATCAGTTCGGTCTCCCGGACGCGCTCCGAAACGATGAGGAGACCATCCGTTTCGAACCCGATCTCTCCGCTCGTGTCAGTTTATCTGGAGGACAAGTCAGCTATCGCTTCGTCCGTTCGACACTCCGCGTGACGTTCGAAGGTCCCGGCGGTAAGCGCATCTATCAACTCAAACAACTGTCAGATAAATAACCAGTAAAACGCCGCTTTACTTGAGACGATCCTCGAGTGAAGCGGCGCTTTTTTATGATTTTAATTTAACGTGTTGCTTGAACCTGCTCATACACCTGTTGGCATAATTCATGTGTCGCGAGGCTATCAGAAGCTACGACCGACTCGGAGGATTCCCCTTTGACCGTCCGAAGGAACGCGTCCAGCATACCGACGAATCCACGGCGCTTTAATGTCGCTTCCCAGTTATCGAGCGGATATCGAAGCGTGCCTTCTTTCGTCAATTGATTGAGTATCGTCACGTCCGTTGCGATTCGTTTTTCTTCCGGTCCCATCATTTCGACGCGTTCTTCCGTGATGCCGTTATTGCGGTTCATGACACCGATTGCCGTGATACCGTTTGAGACGAATTGAATCGTCACGTGATGCAGACCGCTTGCGTCCTGCTTACTCTTGACGTGTAGGTCTTCAATCTCACCGCGTCCTGTCAAGAAACGCAGTGTATCCGCAACATGAATGAAGTCGTCAAATAGAAACGGCTTAGCGTCTTCGATGAACGACGTCCGATTTTTTTGCATGAGGACGAGATTCGGATCGTTGACCTCAAGCAAGCGCTGATGCGCTGAAGCGAAGCGTCGATTGAATCCCGTGATAAACGGTAACTGTTTCTCTTCCGACAAACGTGTCAGTTCACGAATCTCTTCGATTTCCATCGAGACCGGCTTATCAACGTAGACGGCGATTCCTGCTTCAAGCGCTTGCCGTGCCTGCTCCGCATGGACGACAGTCGCTGAATGGATCATGACCGCATCGATTCCCTCCTGTACGGCGTCAGCAAACGTCGCGTATGTTCCTGCAAAGCGATAGGCCGCTTGCAATCGTTTTGCTTTTTCCTCGTCTCGCGAGATCAGATACACCTCGATATCGGATCGTTCGGCATAGACGGGTAAGTAGGCTTTTTGTGCGATGTCCCCTAGACCAATGACTGCTAATTTCATGTGAACTCCTCCTTTTCCTCTGTTGCTTACATTCCCTATGATACGTCAATTGACACGAAAAGATGGAAATCAGCTCGTTACAGGATTCGAATTCCTTTTTTTGAAAAGAAGTGAATTTCCTTTTTTTGTTTTATGATAAAACCATATTTGAACAAGGAGGGAATGAGTTTTTATGAAGCGCTTGCTCCGTACTAGTCTTACGCTCTTATTATTGTTCGCTTTATGTCTTCCTGCCATACCTGCAAAGGCAGCCAGTTACCAAGTCGTCGTCACTTCGACGATTGGGGCGAACATCCGCTCAAAGCCGAGTACAGCCTCGTCTGCGACAATCGTCCGACGTGCCGCGTACAAGGCAAAATTCACAGCCGTCTCGTATACGAATGGCTGGTATAAGATCAAGGACGGAGGTACATATCGTTATCTATCGAACCAAGTCGCTAAAAAAGTAACGAGTAGTTCCGTGAAGACGTACAAAATCGTCGTCTACTCGAAAGCTGGAGCGAACGTCCGGACATCACCAAGCACGGCCTCATCAAAAAATATCAAACGACTCGCATCCTACAATTCGAAGTTCAATGCAGTCTCGTACTCGAACGGTTGGTATAAGGTCAAAGGGAAAGTCAATTATTATTACGTCTCTAGCCAAGTTGCCCGAAAAGTGACGACGAGCAGCCCTAAACCATCGAGTGGCAGTTATCCGGTTGCATCGATGCGGTATTTCAAGCTTGGATCGTCAAGTTATCAATTGACGAAGGAAAGCTTCGTCCGTCGTTACCCAGCGAGTACGACGAAACTGTTGACGGGAATCGTCGCGTATGATGAAGCAGCACGTAAAGGTACGCTCGATCAAGTGTTCACTCTGACGTCTTCGATGTTATCCGTTCCGGCAGGTAGCAGTGTCGCTGGCTTCCGGGCTGGCGATAAAGTCACGATGCGTCAACTGTTGAACGGGATGCTGATCCGCTCTGGTAATGATGCAGCAAAAGCGATCGCTGTCCGGACAGCAGGTTCTGAATCGAAGTTCGTCTCGTACATGAACAGTCGCGCCCGTTCAATCGGGATGAGTGCGAACCATTTCATGAACCCACATGGCTTCTATCATCCAAGTCATTACACGACGGCTGCTGATATGCAAAAACTCGCGAATACATATGCGAAGTACAGCGCGCTCATGACGATCAGTGGACGAAAATCATACCAGACGACTGTCAAAGGACCGTACGCACGGACATTGACGTGGTATCACACGAACACGTCACTTCCAGGTGATACGCGTGTTTATGCGAGCAAGACCGGTTACACACCGGAATCTGGTTACACACGTGTCTTCTTCATCAAAAAAGGCTCGACGCGATATGGTCTTGTCACACTGAAAGGATCGTTGTCTCAAACCGAGACGACACTCCGTTCTGTCTTGAACCAATGATCTTTTAATCAACAACCTGATTCCCTTTCCGGGAGTCAGGTTGTTTTTCGTTTCGCCTCTAAAATTATGCTTGCGCTGAAAACGAATTCATCTTAGAGTTAAGTTTAGAATCAGACGTCTGACGTCTTAATGAAGGAGAGTTTTACGTGGGAAATGTCAGTTTGTTATTTGGGGGGCGTCGCGCTCTTTTTAAATAGTTTGACCTTGTTCGGAAAAGTCGATCTCCGTAGTGCGGGTGTCTTCAGCCTTATCACTGGTCTATTGCAGACGTTCATCGCGACCTATCTCGTCATCGGTGCAGCAGGTGATCCAGCCCTGACGTTCGGATACGCGAGCATCTATCTGTTTGCCTTTACGTATGTGTACGTCGGGATCACGTTCTTATTCAATCTCGACGGGAGCGGTGTCGGTTGGTTTTCCTTGTTCGTCGCGATTGCCGCCTTGTTTTATGCGTTCGTCAGCTTTACGACGAATGACATCATCGGTGGTGTGACCTGGTTGTTCTGGGCACTGCTCTGGAGCCTGTTCTTCCTCGGAATGGGAATGAATCGCCCGATTGATGCAATCACTGCCCGCGTTGCCCTCGTCTTGAGCTGGTTGACGTTGATCGCACCGGCACTGATTGGTCTTCGGTTCGGCTACTTCAGTTCGGCATACCAGTGGTTATGGAGCGGTGCTGCCATTCTGACTGTTGTTTATTTCCTCTATACGATGATGAAATTCTCGATGCTTCGGACGATCCGCTCGTCGTGACACGCTAATCAATTCATCAAAAAAGATGTCCATTTTCGGTTTTGAATCGGAGATGGACATCTTTTTTGTTCAATTTGTAGTACGCGTCAAAAGAACAGAGGAGGAGTTTGTTCGCTCGACATCGCTTCCTAGGGAAAATGACCCTGCAGCGCAGCGAAGCGGCACGATGCTTGTCCCAGGAAAACGATGCGAGGCGAACAAAGCGTACGCTCGTTCTTCCCTCATATCATTCCAATGCTTCCTGCAGCTGAGCTTGAACTTCTTTCAACGACTTATCCGTCGGATGCCAATAGTAGATGCCGTCCGATTCGATGCCACCTTTCCCATCAAGTGATAAGGTCTCGACATTTCGTAAAGCATCCCGGTAATCCGTCGCGACGGTCCGAGCAACGGAAAACGGTACGTTTGTCTTAACGTTTTTCCCGAGTGCTTCAAGGATGGCATTGAAGCGACGAATCGAGAAGTCCTCCGTCATCTTATCAGCAACCGCCTGAACGACTTGCCGTTGACGGATTTGTCGTCCGAAATCTCCGCGTGGATCATCATAGCGCATTCGCGCATAAGCGAGCGCTTCCTTCCCGTTCAGTGAAAGTTCTCCTTTAGGGAACTGCATCTCATAGTATGAAAAATCGATATCGTTCTCGACGGTGACCCCATCGACGGCGTTGACGAGATCCGTAAAGCCGTCTAGATTGATCTCTGCAAAATAGTCAATCCGGATATCGAGCAGATGACTAACCGTATCGAGTGACATCTGTGGACCACCAAACGCATACGCGTGATTGATCTTATCATTCGACCCATTACCGATGATTTCTGTCTTCAAATCACGTGGGATACTGATCATCTGGCTCTTATTCGTATTCGGGTCAATCGTCACGACGATGATCGTGTCACTACGTCCTGTCTCATTTTTCCGTTGATCGACGCCGAGCAAGAGAAACGAGAGTCCTTTTTTCTGTTCGACGGCCTTCTCTGTCTCGACGCTCGCCTTGACCGGCACTTGAACCTCTTGAAGTGTTTGACTCGCTTTATGATAGACATATCCGCCTGAACCGAAGAGAAGGAGCAGGCAAATCCCCGTCAGTGTCAGTACGATCCATTTCCATTTCTTCATCACCCATTCTCCTTTTCTTCGATTTGAATTCAGGACGGTCGTTGTGCCTCAAGTATGAGCAACGCATTGCGCCAGCTACCGAACAAGGCAGTGATGACACCGATGCTCGGTGCATCGCGTCCGATACTGAACCGTTGATAACTTGCGATCGTCAGATTTTCCGTTTCTTGCGCGGCTGCAGCAAGTACGTCGAGTACCTCTTCTTCCCGCCAGCGTTTACGGGGAAATTCGATCCCGATGATTTCCAGGGCGTTCGACCAAGAGCCGTACCGGCGGGCAATCGTTGCGACGGTCGGACGATTTTGACCAGCCGCCCACTTCGTGTAGGTCTGGCTCGTCAAGACCGGCAAGGCACCTTGCGCTTCAAGTAGTGACTCGATGATCCGTTGTTCCATTTCCTGTACGCGTTCCTTCAAGATATCTGCTTCTGACAATGCCTGCTGCCACGAGTTGAATTGATGGACGATATCCGTCAGGCTTGGTGCTTGCTTCTGTTGTGCCCATTCGCGGTACGTCGCGCTCGTGAAAGGATCGAGTTCCTCCCGTGCCTGACGCAAAGCGTCAATGATTTCCGATTTCGTGAACGTCAAGCGGGCTTGTCCGATGCCAGCTCGTTCCAAGGCAATCTGCCACGATCCAAACAGCATCAAGATTTCCGCGACGCTTGGATGAGTGGTGTTCAGTTGCCAGCGGAAATAGGTATTGGCCGTCAATTCATTCTTCCCGTTCGCAGCGAGACGGAGTGCGTGGATCGCTTCCTCCATATCGCGCATGACGATGTCCCCTTCCCATATATTCATGACTGGACGTTCCGGCGTACGGTCGTCTGCAAGGCGTGACGAACGTTTCGGATGACGACGGCTTGTTCGGTGAACGTCATTTGTGAAGCAGACGGAAGGCAGATGCCGTCTTCAAACAGGCGCCGGCTGACATCATTCCCTTCTGCTGTGACGAATGGTACATCGCGATAGACGGGCTGTAAGTGCATCGGTTTCCAGACCGGGCGGGATTCTGCGTTTGCTTGTTGCAACGTCCGAATCATTGCATCACGTTGCGCTTGACCACCAGGTAAGAGAAAAGCACTGAGCCAGCGGTTGGCGAATGTTCCGGTCTGCTCGACTTGCGACGTGACGCCGTCCGGTGCAAAGGCACGATCGTAACGATCAAAGATTTTCCGCCGCGCATCGACGCGTTGATCGAGGACTTCAAGTTGTCCGCGTCCGATCCCAGCAGCGACGTTGCTCATCCGGTAATTGTAGCCGACTTCCGTATGCTCGTAATGGAGGACCGGTTGTCGCGCCTGTGTCCCGAGATAGAAGGCGCGTTCGATCAAGGCTGGATCATTTGCGACGAGCATCCCACCACCTGACGTCGTGATGATTTTGTTGCCATTGAATGAATAGATCCCGAACGTCCCGAACGTTCCTGTCATCCGCCCGTTGACGCGTGTTCCAAGTGACTCTGCTGCGTCTTCAATCAACGGGACATCGTACTCTTCACAGAGGGCGGCGATCTCCTCGATTTGCGCTGCGACACCGTAGAGATGGACGACGATGACCGCTTTCGGAAGTTTTCCTCGCGTTGCTGCCTGGATCAACGCGCGTCGGAGTGCAATGGGTGACATGTTCCATGTTTCCTCTTCCGAATCAATCAGGACGGGACTAGCACCAACGTAGCGAATCGGATTCGTCGAAGCGATGAACGTCAAGGACTGACAGAAGACGTCATCCCCCGTCGTGACACCAAGCGTCGCGAGTGCCAAGTGGATCGCCGCCGTTCCGCTACTCGTCGCAAGTGCTGCACCAGCCCCTGTGTAGGCACGCATATCTCGCTCAAAGGCGTCGACGTTCGGTCCGAGCGGTGCGACCCAGTTCGTCTCGAGTGCTTCCGTGACGTAACGTGCTTCTTGGCCACTTAAGTGCGGGATGGAGAGCGGGATGTGTTTCATGATGTTTCCTCCCTTCGAGGTGACAGCTGACGGAGTGGCGTCCGGTAGACCGGAAACCAATTCCCCGTCTCGACTTCCGGATGTTGTCGTTTGATTTGTCGTGCGAGCCGGTCATAAATCGTTGTATCAAGAATCGATGTCCCGAGTCCGAAAAATGTTCGATTCGCTTCGCCAAAAGACCGTTTGTAGGCGAGTAAGCTATCCTCATCGGATCGTGTCGTTCCGCCACCGAGATGTAACGCTTGCAGACCAGCTTGTTTTGCCCAGCGAATCATCTCCGCGAATAATAGGTGATTCGGTCGAAGCGACAAGTAGGCAGGATCTGAAGCACCGAGGTGATAATGTGCGAACTGGCGACCCGTTAAGACGATGCAACCAGCGATGATTCGTCCCTCTTGTTCGGCAAGCAACAGGACATTTTTAATCCGTCCGTCGGCGAAGTGATCAAAGTAGGTCTGATCAAAGTAATACCGCGCATCGGCTTGATGTTTATCCATCGTCATCTGGTAGAGACGGGCGAAGTCCGAGTACTCTTCCGGACGCCCGAGGCGAATCGTGACCCCTTCGCGACGTGCCTTCCGGATATTGCGTCGCGTCATTTGCGAGAATCCACTTTCGATCGTCTCGAATGGATCCGTCAGCTCGAGTGTCACGGTCGGCTGCAAGATATCCGTTTGATGGCACCAGTGTTGACCGAGTTCCTGGTTGTGTAGCAAGGGGTGGAAACGAACCGTCTCGGTGACGATCCCGGTCTCGTGACAGTATTGTTCGAATCGCGCGCGGGCTTCGCGAATCTGATCGAGTGACCAGATACCTGTGAAATAAGGACCACCGTAGCCGTACGGCGTCGTGATGTCTTCAAAGCGTGTGCCTGGAATCGGACGCCGCAAGTACGGATAGATCAACGTTCCGAACTCTGTTGGATAATAAAATAATTCAGGAATCTCATCTTGCTCTTTTGCGAGTTCGAAGTAAGCATGTTCGTAGTAACAATCGAGCTGATAGCTCGCGACGAGCGCGTCCCATTCCCGTGGATCCCGAATCAAGCGTTCATCGCTTAGCGACATCATGGGGAACACCTCCGTCGAGACCCTTGAACTCCCCCATACTAGTCTGGTGAGCCGTCGAGTTTCCTTCTGATGAGATGACCATTTTGAACGTCTTGAACAGGATATAGAGATCGAGTCGGAACGTATGGTTTGCCGCATACCATTGATCTTGTTCGAGGCGTTGCTGCCACGTCGTTGCGTTGCGGCCGTGAATCTGCGCCCAGCCTGTCAGACCAGGCAAGACGTCGTGACGTGTCATCTGCTCCTTCGTATAGTGATTGAGATAACTGACGAGTAAGGGACGCGGGCCGACGAAACTCATCTGTCCGCGGAGGATGTTAACGAACTGTGGAATCTCATCAAGACTTAAGCGACGAATCCACTCGAGCGATGCTGGAATCCGGTCCACATCCGGAAGGAGTTGTCCGTCGGCATCTGTTTCGTTCGTCATCGTACGGAACTTATAGATTTTGAACAGCTCCCCCTTATAGCCAGGGCGGACTTGATTGAAGAAAATCGGTCGTCCGAGTTTCGTATAGATGACTAAGGCGACGACGGCATAAACAGGAAGTAGGATCAGGATGGCGATGAGGCTAACCGTGAAGTCGAATGTGCGTTTCATGATGACGTCCTCCTTTTACATAGCTGAAAAGAGATCAAGTTGTCGTTTGATGACGTCGGCTTCGTTGAAATGTTTCATAGCACGGCCAAATCCGTTCCGTCCCATCTCGTTGGCACGGTCTGGATGTTCGACGAGTGTGTTCATCCGTTTAGCGAGCTTTGTGACGTCGCGGACTTCAACGAGATAACCCGTTTTCCCCTCGACGACCTCTTCGCGGCAGCCGCGGATGTTTGTTGCGATGACCGGTTTAGCACTCGCCATCGCTTCGATGATTGATCGTGGTACGCCTTCGCGATGTGACGGTAAGACGAAGGCATCGACTTGTTGGAACAAGGTGGGCACATCTTCGACGAATCCGAGGTAGTCGACGTTTGGAATCTCGCGAATCCGCCGTAAGAATAAGTGTTTCGTCGTTTGATCGCGCTCGCTCGCCATCATCTCACCCGCAATGACGAGGCGAGCTTCCGGGTGACGATAGACGACATCCTCGAATGCATCGAGCAGTTCGAGAATCCCCTTCTCTTCGACGATCCGACCGATGAAGAGGAAAGTAAACGGTGCCCCGGCTTCGCGCGGGCGTGGATAGAAGCGGGTCAAGTCGATCCCATTTCCAAGGTGCATCAGGCGCGTGTTCGCTTTGAAGCGTTTGCGCTGAGCGAGTTGATAATCTTCCTCGCTTTGGAGGAGCAGGTAGTCGGTTGCGAAACGTGCTAGCCACTTTTCGACGGAGTATGTCAGCTGATACGTCATCCGCCCCATCTTCTCGTGGAAGTAAAAGCCGTGTGCCGTATAGACGATATGCTTCGTTCCGGCCCGTTTCGCGGCAACGCGTCCGAGGGCGGCGGCGACCGGTGTGTGGACATGGACAGCGTCGTAGCCGTCCTCCTTCAAGATTCGCGTGATTTCTCGGATTGTCCGCCAGTTACTCGTCCAGTCGATCCGGCGCTCGATCGGAATGTCATGCATCCGGAATCCTTTGGCTGCGAGTTTTGCCGAGGCACCGGTGTCGGCACAGGCGATACCGACGTCGTGCCCAGCGTTTTGCAAAGCAAGTAAGAGCGGCTGCAACATCGTCTCTGCCGTCGTATCAAGGGCACAGACTTGAAGGATTTTTAGAGGCGCCATACGTGGACCCCCTCTGGCTGTTCTGACCGTGGCAACATCCCTTTGATGTCGACGACGATGCCGCGTCCGACTTTGAGTAGATGTTGTGCTAAATTCCAACCACCTTCGACATATTCTTCGTGTGAGACAGCGAAGATGACGACGTCGGCTGGTTTGAGTTCGCTCATTTCGAGTAAGTCGATGCCGTACTCGCGTTTCGCCTCACTTTTTTCGACGAGTCGGTCCGTCACCTGGACGTCGATTCCGAACTCTTCGATTTCACGGACGAGGTTCGCGACTTTCGAGTTACGGATATCGCTGACGTTCTCCTTGAATGATAAGCCGAGGATCGTGACGCGAGCGCCGAGGACCGGCATATTTTGTTTAATCAAGTTCTTGACGAGCGCCGTTGCGATGAAGCGTCCCATCGTATCGTTGATCCGGCGACCAGCGAGGATGACTTCCGGATGATAGCCGAGCGACTCCGCTTTCATCGTTAGATAGAATGGATCGACGCCGATACAGTGACCACCGACAAGACCTGGACGGAACGGAAGGAAGTTCCATTTCGTTCCGGCTGCTTCGAGGACTTCGAGCGTATCAATGTCCATCCGGTCAAAGATGATTGCTAGTTCGTTCATCAAGGCGATGTTGAGATCACGTTGTGTGTTCTCGATGATTTTTGCCGCTTCCGCGACCTTGATCGATGAAGCACGGTGGACACCAGCTTCGACGACCGCTTCGTAGACTTCTGCGACGACGTCGAGTGTCTGTTCATCCTGAGCAGAGACGATTTTTTTGATTGTCTTGAATGTGTGCTCGTGGTCGCCCGGGTTGATCCGCTCCGGGGAGTAGCCGACGAAGAAGTCGACGCCAGCGCGTAAGCCAGATGCTTCTTCAAGAACCGGGACACAATCTTCTTCCGTCGCCCCTGGGTAGACCGTCGACTCGTAGACGACGATGTCGCCTTTATTGAGCTGGCGACCGACGAGATGGGACGCCCGTAAGAGTGGCGTTAAGTCTGGTTGATTCTGCGCATTGATTGGTGTTGGAACAGCGATGATGATGAAGTCGCTTGCTTGGAGAGCAGAAGGATCCGAGACGTAGTCGACCGTTGCATTCTTCAACGTGAACGGACTCAGTTCGAGTGTTGCGTCGATGCCTTCTTGCAGTTCTTGAACGCGTTGTTCCTTGATGTCAAAGCCGACGACGTCTGTTTTTTCGCCAAAGGCGACGGCGACGGGAAGTCCAACGTATCCGAGTCCGACGACGGCAATCGAACGGTTGGCAATGGGAAGTGCACCGGTTTGGGCTGCTGTCGTATCTACGATGTGTTTGACTGCCTTGTTCATGGTGGGTTCCTCCTATTTCATCGACTGTTTGACGATCAACGTTTTTCCGTTTGGTTCCTGTTTGACTTGTTCGACTGGTTCAAGAACAATCTTCATCTCGGAGCCGAGCAACTTGCGCATCTCGTTCAAAAGGATCTGTTCGTGTTTCGGATGGAAACGTTTGGCGTCTGGAATATACCGGAGTGTCACATGGTCAATCGTATGCTGCTCGACTTGGAGTCGTAAGACCGAATTCGGCAGTTCACGGGCAATCGTTGTAATGTCCCCTTCAAACACCTTGCCCCGTTTTTCGCTGACGATGTAACTCGTTCCCCGTCCATCGATTGAAGCGATGACCGGTCCGTTTAGTCCACAGCTACATGTCTCGTCACTGAGCGTCATCCGGTCACCGATCCGGTAACGAATCAGTGGCGTGCCGCGTGTCGTAAAACACGTGACGACGACTTCCCCGTCCTCTCCATACGGTTCGATGATGCCCGTCTCATGGTGGAGATGAAGTTTTCGATGACTACATTCTGAAATGATCGGCGCTCCCTCCGATGAACCATATTGATCGAAGACCGGTGCGTTGAAGGCTTCCTCGAGAACCGAGCGCATCTCCTCCGTCACCGTTTCCGATGTCGGGAAGATGGCGATCAGTGGAATATCCAGTCGAATGTGATGCTTCAGCATATACCGGGCGATTTCGACCATTGCCGTCGGTGTGCCGTCGAGTGCCTGTGGCTGGAATCGATTCAGCTCCTCGATATAAGCGGGGAAGTTCTCTTCCTTCATATGAAAGATGGAGACGAGCAATTGATTGAGTGGTCGGTTCATCCGCCAGAAGATGGGTTTCTTTTGATCGACGGCTGTCAGCGTCCGACCGGTGAAGCTCGCCCGCCGCATCCCGGCGTGGAAGCCGTGACGTTCCTTGAAGTAGTCAAGATGAGCCATTCGTTCCTGGACATCCTCGCGCATGAACGCGACTTGGAGCGACTTTCCGCTCGTTCCGCCCGTCCGCCCTCGGACCGGCGCATCGACGCGGGACATGAACGCATCGTTATTTTGGCGAAGCGTCTCTTTTTCAAGGATTGGGATTTTCTTCAGCTGCTCGAGTGATGTCAACGGTAACTGGATGTCATGTTCGTGAAAGAGTTGCGTGTAGTACGGTGTATGCGTCACGACGAAGGCTAGAAAGGCATTCAGGCGATCGAGTTGTTCCGCTTTATAATCCTGCGTCCGATCCTTCATCCGGAGCTCCTTCATCTTCTGTTCATAGAAGGGACCGTACCGTTCTTGCATCAACTTGCGACCGTATAACGATGTCAGCCAATTTTGGATGAAGATCGGAGAGCGGTAGTAGAATTCCTCTTTAAGCGCCATCTTGGATTTCCTCCTTCAGCAAGTAGTGACTCTCGTACCAATCGATGAATGCGTTGACACCGGCTTCGACCGTCGTCTGTGGTCGATAGCCGATCGTCTCGAACAGTGAGGAAACGTCAGCAAAGCTTTCTGGAACGTCGCCTGGTTGAAGCGGCATCCCGTGTTTAATTGCCGTCTTACCGAGGCGCCGTTCGATCAAGGCAACAAATTCGTTCAGTCGAATCGGGCTGTGACTGCCGATGTTGTAGACACGATACGGGACGTTGCTACGATCCGGTAAGGGATTCGAGGCATCGAACGCTTCGTCGACTTCCGGTTCAGTTTGGAACAGGCGATAGATGCTTTCGATGATGTCGTCGACGTAAGTGAAGTCCCGCCCCATCTCGCCGTAGTTGTAGAGGTCGATCGGTTCGCCTTTCGCAATCGCTTCCGTGAACTTGAACAATGCCATATCCGGGCGTCCCCACGGACCGTAGACACTGAAGAAACGAAGTCCGGTCGTCTTGATGCCGTAGAGGCTACTGTAGGTGTGTGCCATCAGCTCGTTTGCTTTCTTTGAAGCGGCGTAAAGACTTAGCGGATGATCAACGGCATCCGTCGTCGCGAACGGCATCTTCGTATTCGATCCGTAGACGGAACTGGAGGAAGCATAAATCAGTTGTTCGACTGGGTAATGCCGACACGCCTCAAGAATCGAGAGAAAGCCGACGATGTTTGACGTCATGTAGACGTCCGGTCGATCGATGCTGTACCGTACCCCTGCTTGTGCTGCGAGATGGAGGACGAGATCGATTGATTCCTGTTCGAAGATCCGTGCGACGGCTGCCGTCTCTTCGAGTGAGACCCGGTAAAACGTGTAGTTCGTTCCAAGTTCAGCGAGCCGGGCTTCCTTTAACGTCGGATCGTAATAGTCGTTCACTTCATCGAGTCCGATGACTCGGTAACCCTCCCGGATGAAACGACGTGCGGCGTGAAATCCAATGAAGCCTGCGATACCAGTGATTAAGATCGTTTTATTCGGCACGGTGTTCGACCTCCTCGAAGTAGTGGCGCGCTTGCCAGCGCATGTAGTGAACGGATGTGTAGACGATGAGTAACATCGGGAACAACTTATACCGGTGTCGGATGGCCGTTCCGACATTACCGGTTCCTAGACCGAAGATGACGGCGTTAAGAGCAAAGAGAAGGAAAAAGAACAAGAGGACGCTGCCGAACGGATGCTGACGGATCAGTTTAAAGAAACGGACAATCGCAAAACAGGCGATGAAGTAGAAGATGGCGTCAAGGAAGAAAATCAGAATGTTCATGACGCTCGACCATTGCCACGGGAACGGTGAGAACAGGAAGTAAATCATCCGAATCGGTGAGTAGAGAATCATGTCAGCTGGACCTGTGACCGTCAATCCGTTCAGATAAGCGGAGCCGCCACGGTCGTAACTCATCCCGCTGAACAACTGTCCGTTTTCTGAGACGTGGGTGAACTTTGCGAACAAGACGTCCTGGAAGCTGTAGACGATGAAGCCAACGATCAGTACTTGAAAGATCAGTCGCTGCACCTTCGTCGGTTCAAAGTCCATTCGTCGTGTCTCATGGCTATAAAACGAGAAATAGACGAGTAAGACGATGATCCCGACAGCAAGACCGGAGTGGAACATCGTACTAACGAAGTAGCCGAGATACGCGAGCGTCATATACCATCCGGACTTGTCTTCCGTCCAGCGCACCATGTAGTAGAGGGTATAGACGATGCCAAGGGCGACGATCTGGTCACGCAAGAGAATCGGTGAGAGTAACAATCCTTGCGGGAAGAACGCGAAGATCAGTGTTGCTGCGAACACGTAGCGTTCCGGTAAGCGTAACCGTTGCAGCGTCTTCGCTAGGATGATGACAGCGACGACACCGAGAATGACGTTCAAGAACTGAGCGAGGATCCGTTCTGGACCGAACATCAGGTAGAAGATTCCGAGAAACTTGGAATAGGTGCCACGAACGACATCATTGAAGGTCGACGGATCAGTGAAGATTTGGACACCTTCGAGATGAAAGGCTTCCGTGTCGTCACCACTGTGTGGCGGTAAACGGAACAGCTCGAGATCGATGAACATCAGGACCAATCGGACGAAGAAAGCGGTGATGAAAACGAGAAAGAGTGGCGTCGTCTCTGCTTGACGAAGCAAGTAATAAAGAAACAACACCGAGTTGATGAGCAGCAAGGCGGTCACGTAGGTGTCCGGGAAGAGCGACCGGGCGAATTGACAAACGAGCGCTTCGATGACGATGAGTAGTAGGATTGGTCGCATCTTCTTCCCTCCTCAGCTGCTTTGTTCGACGACGAGCGTGACGTCCCGTGGATATAAGGACCGATACAGTGCCGGTAACAATAGGACGATCTGAGTGACAGCGCAAAGGGTGTAAGCGATCGTTGCACCGTATAGACCGTACAGCGGAATCAAAAAGCTACAGGCAATCAGGTTGACGACGACACTGCCGAAGATCGAGATTGTCTGGATCCGGAACTGCTGGAAGCCGGTCAAGAGTGCCTGAATGACGGTCGAGTTGTAGAAAAAGAGTGAGGCGACCATCATCAAGACGAAAATCAGATGGTATTGAACGAACGATGCGTTGTAGAAAATCGTCAAGCCCCACTTGCCGAAGAAGATCGCTCCGACAATCAACAGGATGCCGACGATGTTCGTCATCAGTAACATCGAGCGGGTCAGCTTGCGTAATTCCGGCAAACTTTGGCGTTCGCCCGTCTCAGACGAGAAGTTCGGTAGCAAGACGGCGATCAAGGAGTGGATGAACAGACTGCCGAGTACGAGTAGATAGGCGATGCTGGCGTAATAGCCAAGTTCTTCCGTGCCGATCGTGCGACCGACGAACAATCGTGGGATGTTTGCGTTCAAGGCGATCAGGAGTGCGACGAATCCGAGTGGCATCGCTTTGAGGAACAGCTCCTTGCCTGACCGATATCGTAAGTCGAGCGCTTGATTGTCAAAGCCACGACCGACCCGGCGAATCGTCGGTAAGTCGTATGCGAGTAGCATGATCAAGTTCCCAGCAATCAAGGCGAGCACGAATCCGTGAATTGAATGGGTCGTAAAGAGGACGAGTGCTGCGCCTGAGACGTTCAAGAGACTACGGAAGATCTTCGAGACCGCGACTTCCTTGAAGGCAGTGTGTCCTTGCAGGAAACCATAGGCGAGATCGGCGAACGACTCCATGTACTTATTCAGGTAGACGAGTAATGTCAGGAGTAAGATGTCCGCTTCACCGAAGAAATAATAGACACCGAGTAACACGAACACACCTGCCGAGAGGAGTGAAAAACGAGTCTTGATGAAGAGCCAGAAGTTCGTCAGGCCAGCCCGTTCTGCCGTCAGGATCGTACTGGCGTTCAGCCAACAGAACATGACGATCGGTGCGGTGATGGCAAGGGCATAGTTGAAGTAACCGATGTTGAGCGGTGTGCTCCATTTGATCAGGAGCGTCAAAATCATCCATTGATGGAGCGAGTACGCCGTATCGGCAATGAAGATGAGATTGAAGCGGGACAGCCGGGCCGTTTTCATCGTTTCCCCTCCTCTCTATTTGCGAGCGATCCGTATCGTTGGTGCGACCGGGTCGGTATCGGTTTCGTTCGTGACGTCTAACAAATACTGGCGGAGTGCTTCGTCCTGACCGAGCGCTTGGGCGATCTCACGCAAGTACGGGTCGACGGATCCAAAAGGTCGTGTCTTCCCGACGAGGATCTTGTCGAAGACGAGCTCGTCATGGACTTCATCGCGAGCGAGCAATTCCTCGTAGAGTTTCTCACCCTTTCGAATGCCGCTGTAGACGATCGGGATCTGCTCTTCCGTGAAGCCACTCAAGTGAATCAAGTTCTTCGCCAGTGTCGTGATGTGGACTGGTTCACCCATATCAAGGACGAAGACTTCGCCACCTTTCGCGAGGACACTCGCTTGAATGACGAGTCGACTCGCTTCCGGAATTGTCATGAAGTACCGCGTCATCCGGGAATCGGTGATCGTGATCGGTCCGCCTTTGGCGATTTGTTCCTTAAACAGTGGAATGACGGAACCACGGCTCCCGAGGACGTTTCCGAACCGGACGACGGCGAACGTCGTCTCGCTGTTACGTGCCATCTGCTGGATGACCATCTCGGCGATTCGCTTCGTTGCCCCCATCACACTCGTTGGGTTGACGGCCTTATCGGTCGAAATCATGACGAAGCGTTTGACACCAGCTGCTTCCGCCGCTCGAGCGACGTTGCGTGTGCCGTAGATGTTGTTCTTGACGGCTTCACTCGGATTATCCTCCATCAGTGGTACATGCTTATGGGCTGCTGCGTGATAGACGAGATCCGGTTCAAACCGTCGCATGACTTCAAGCATCCGATCACTGTCCTGAACATCGGCGATGACGGATTCGAACTGGATGTCCCGACTGAGACACTCGAGCTCCCGACGAATCAGGTAGATGCTGTTTTCGCCGTGCCCGAGAAGAATGAGCCGTTCGGGACGGAAACGAATCAGTTGCCGACAAATCTCGGAACCAATCGAACCACCGGCACCGGTGACGAGGACGGTCGCGCCATGAACGCTTCGTTCGATTTCCGTAATATCGAGTTCGACCGGTTCCCGACCCAGTAAATCAGCAATCGAGACTTCACGGATCTGTTTGATCGAGACTTTTCCGGATGCCAGTTCGACGAGCATTGGTAACGTATGCGCTTCGACTTGGGTTTGTTTGATCCGGTTCAGCAATTCTATCCGTTGCGGATACGGTAACGATGGAATCGCGAGGACGACTGCTTCAATCTTTTGTTCCTCGATGATGCATTCGAGCTGGTCGATCGCTCCGATGACGGGAACACCGTGAACCCGCATCCCGCGTAGTTCGAGCGAATCGTCAAGTAATCCGACGACGTTTAAGATGTGCGACTTCTTTTGCTTCAGCTCTTTTGTGATCATCTGACCGGAAGCACCGGCACCGATGATCAGCGTTCGTTTGCCGAGCGTCTTATTGTCAGGAACGAGACGAAGGCTACGTCCACGAATCAACAACCGGACGAATAAGAGACCGTTTAGGACGAGTCCTGTTTGCAGGAAGATCGCTCGTTCGACCGCAAAGTCGAACAAGGCGTATTCGAGACCCAGTAAAACGAAGCTGCTAGCGAGGACGACGACGAGTAAGACGGCAAGATCACGAAGGCTCGCGTAACGCCAGATGATTTGATAGAAGCGCATCCAGTGTGCGACGAATGTAAGAGCGACCCACTGGATGAGGGCGATTTCGAGTGCGTCCTGCAACTCGAAGTTGACGGTGAGATGGAGCGGATTAAAGAAGTAGAACGTAACGACAGTCGCGAGTGCGATGATTCCAGCGTCGATTAGGCGAAGGAGTCCGATCTTCAACTGTCGACGATACGGGGTGAGCGGGGAATGCTGCATGACGGTGTCTCCTCTCCTCTCTCATGAATGACTGCGGGGAATCGCTTTCGGATAACTATCAGTGGATTCGCGTGTCGCTTCCTTTTTGCTTAACGAGCGAGAATAGACGATCAGGAGTCCGAGCATCAGACCAAGAACGCCACCGATGCCTGTATTCATTAGGATGTTCGGTGACACGGGTTTCGTTGGAATCCGTGCGCTTGAGAACACTTCCGTCTTACTCGTGTTGATCAGTTGTGGGAGATAATCCTGGAAGACTTCCGTCATCGTATTCGCCTGGATGGCTGCCTGCTCCGCCGAACGATCCGTGACGGATAAGGCGATGACTTGCGAATCGAGATTGCTCGAGACTGTCAGACGATCCGTCAAATCGAATAACCGCTTGTCGGTGACGTTCATCTTTTGGGCGACCTGATCGACGACCTCTGGGCTTCGTAGGATATCTTGATAGGTACTGACGAGTGTCGGCGTCGATGTCGCCTCTGCGTTCGCTTGAGGAACGACAAGAATGTAGGCCGTCGCCTCGTATGTCTTCGGGATGACATACGTGCTAAGCGCATATCCGGCTCCCGCGAAGAGAATCATGAAGAGTGCGAGTAGCCACCAGCCGCGTCGGAGTGTCGTTAGATGATCTCCGAAGGTTTTTCTTTGATGCATCGAGCTCACTGTTGTTCACCTCTTTCTGGCTTGACCGAATGGATGGACATTGGTTATGTCTACACCTTATTTCCAATCGACTCCCAAAACAATTAGAGCTTGATGGAAATGATTATATTTTTTTCGGTAGCTATCTCGCTTGCGTGACACTAGTTCACAGCATGAATTCATATCACGAAAAAAAACGCGATTCACGAAAAAATGATCACGTTTCCCTTAATCTTTTTTCATTTATCTGCATGATGTTTTGAAAGATAAGGGTAAATACCAATTTGATGATTAAAAAGTGCTCAAATCGGTAATAAGTCCTATATGAAGGGTGGATAGTCTTTAGAAATCATGTTAAAATCAGCCAATATACCCACATCTTTTGCCTTATCCATCCTAGTCGTTTGGATCATGCTCGATGCTTGGATTCGTCCCTTATCCTTCACGGACGAAGTGTTGCCGAAACAGTGGTCCCTTTGGTTGCTTCCGGTCTACATCGTTCTGTTCAGCGTCTGTTGGCTCATCTTACGACCGTTCTATCGCGCCAACCGAGCGACTGGACATCAAATTGCACTTATTTTTCTGATTTATCTGACATTTCATATCGTTTTTTTCTTTTTTAACGCGAATACGGATCGTATTCTTGCTTCGCTTTACCTCATTTCGACTTGGCTATTCGTTGGCATCGTCTCTTCGCTCTCGCGTACATTGATCGAACAATGGCAACGACTGTTGTGTCACTTTCTTTATGGACAAGCCGTCTTTCTCGCTTCCTACGCCCTCATCGTCTCATTTGGTTCAGAGTATGTTCCGGTCGAAAACCTGCAATGGCTTCGAATCGGTCCTTTGTCGTTTCCTCAACTGTACGTCGGGGAACAAGGCTCGTTCCTTCGCCTCGCTGGTCTGATGAACAATCCGAATACGTTTGCAGCGTGGCTTGTTCCAGGAGGACTGTTTGCTTGGTTCTACCTGCTCAGACAATTCCCGCGTCGGCAAAGCTTTCTGCACGCGGTCCTTCTCTTGCTCATCATCATCGCGTTACTCAGAAGCGGTTCGCAGACAGGAATCTATTCTTTTCTCCTTCTTGCTCTGCTGACAAGTATTCGAATGGTTCCGGGAATGAAACGGCGGTTGCAGGTGACAGCATGTTACGTAACGGGAAGCTTGATTCTCCTAGCTGTCTTTGCGTTTCAAGGACTGCTTCCCCGTTTGCTCAGTCTCAACGGACGATTTACGCTTTGGCAAGCAGGATGGCGCGCTTCCACTGATTCGCTTTGGTTCGGACACGGGATTGGAAGTGCCCCACGCGGTCTGCAGGAACAACTAAACGAACAAGTTCTCTATACGTTCCACAGCACACCGATCACCCATCTTTATGAATTCGGACTCATCGGTTGTTTGCTGTACGGTGCAGTCTTTCTATATCTGTTCTATCGACTGTTTCGGATTCAGACGACGGATTTCGCGTTTCTCGCCCTGTTGCTTGCTAGCTGGCTCGGATTGCTCCAATTTACGGAAAGTATTCTCGTCAGACCGAGTGGATTTTATTTCATTTGGCTCAGCCTTCTCGCTTATACGTCGCTTCGTCGACTTCCACCTCACGACAGTACCCACACCTAGAGCACCTACACGAAAGGGGTATGACATCATGAAGAAATGGACAGAACAACAAGTCATCGATAGCCTAATCGAAGCTAGTATCGAATATCCCGCTCTCGACGCAAAGACGTATGCACGTTGGTCGATTGGAAAAGATATTCCGTCGATCACGACGATCATCAATGTATTCGGCTCTTGGCGTGAAGCACTCCAAGCGGCCGGTCTCTCATCGATTCGTCCGTACTTTTCAGATGAAGAGATCCTTGCTTTCATCAAGGAAGCATCGACACGCTTACACCCTTTCCATAGCAACAGCTACCGAGAATGGGCAAAGGCGAAACATGGACCCTCCTTGACATTGATCAACTTACGTTTCGGTTCTTGGTCACGTGCACTCGAAGAAGCACAAATCGAGATGACACGCTCCATCTCGATGACGGAAGAACGGATCATCACCGCCTTACTCGAAGCTTCTGATGTCCTTCCCCGTCTGACGACACAGACGTATGCGATTTGGGCACAGGAAAATGGTCATCCGACAGTCGCGACGATTGCCCGTAAATACGGTTCATGGGCAGATGCCCTCGCTTGCCTCGACATCGCACCGCCTCGCCGGAAATGGGTCGAAGAAGATGTCCTTGAAGCACTGCGGCAGGCACAAGAAGAATTACCTTCCCTCAGTATCATTCATTACCGGAAATGGGCAGAAGGTCGCTCGGTTCCGAGTACCTCGACGATCAACGCTCTCTTCGGTAGCTGGACCTCCGCCGTGCAATGCCTCAAGCGTGCACGCGTCTCTCTTTCTTGATTCTGCTCTTCTACCTAAAAGGAGTGACCCGGTATCACTACCGAGTCACTCCTTTTTCGTGCGCTTATGGTTTTTTGATTTGCTCAAGCAAAGCTGCAGGCAACAGCGTCACCGTGTCGTGCTTCAATAGATAGATGTCTTCCGCATATGCCCCGATGCGTCGGGGATTACGTCTTCCCTGCAGATTGTTTCGGATCGCTTTCGGAAAATTAACGCCGCATTCATACGCATGTGGATATCCCCCACCGAATCGCGGATTGATTTCCGATAGATAGAGCGTTCCGTCCACATCGAACAGATCGAAATCAAGCGGTCCGACGAGACCGGTTCCACGTAAGACCTGCTCGACCAGTTCAAAGACATCGTCGCGTTTAACGGAGCGACTCTTATCCGTTTCCCCTGCACGCATGACGAGTTTCTCCTTGATGAAGATATCGGTCACTTCATGCGTCAACCAGTCGACATAGACATCGACACCGAGTTCTTGTCCTCTTAAGTATTCTTGAATCAATAAATCCGGATGGACGGCAAACAGTCCTTCAACGACTTCGAGGGAGGAGACCGCCTGGACATGGAGACTGGCACTCCCATTGCGTGGTTTGACGAAGACCGGGAACTGTACCTCCCCTTGCGCAAGTGCGCTCCGGAATGCTTCGAGCGTCACGTATGTCCGCGCATACGCAATCCCTTCCGCGACACAATACGTATACATCGCGTACTTGTCGAAACAGAGACGACAGGCATCCATCGGTGAGACGAGGACTGTGACACCGATGGCTTCAAACCGTTCCGTCGCCGCTGCGAGCAATTCCAGTTCAGGATCAATCAATGACAATAGCGCCGTCACCTGTTCGCGCTGACACAACTCCAGCAAATGATCGATATAATCCGGTGCATCGATGCAGGGAACGAGATGATGGCGTTCTGTCATATAAAGACCCGGTGCGAGTGAACTACAATCCGCAGTACTGACGTGACCGTCCGGCATCTCACGGACGAAATACTCGACCAGCTTCGTCCGTCGACCGACGCTCGTCATCAACAAATGGGAAGTCTTCATAGGGCAGTCTCCTTCGTTGAAAATGATGCCTGTTCTTTTCGTGCTGGAAGGAGACACTTCCTGCTTAACGTCATACTTTTTTCCTATAGATGAGTACATAACATCCGATTCCAATCAAAGCACCAGCTCCATCGAGTAAAACATCTTGGATGAGTCCCGTCCGGCCCCCTGTCAAGATTTGATGGAACTCATCAAAGACAGCGACCATGATTGCTAACGAATAGGCGAACAGGACCGCAAGTCCTGGTGTCAGGCGACGGCGTGTTAAATCGATCAATCCGATGCCTAATACGAGAAACGTCGAGACGTGGGCTGCTTTTCGGATGAAAAATTCAATGAAGCCACTTCGTCCGAGTGCTGCAACACTGACTTCTCCATGATAGGAGAAGGAGATGAATCGCAGATGATCGACGAATCCTAACGGGATGTATCGAGATAACCCCGGCTTGATGGATTGTGCCTGATATGGCATCGAACTCGAGATAAAAAGGATCAATAGAACGGTCAGGACGACGTAGCCGGACCACGTGATTTTTTTCATGAACACACTCCTTTTTTTAGATCACTTTAGAATAACATGGGTGGAAACAATAGGCGATTTCTCCTGAAATTCAATTTCTATTTTAACCCATTTCATATTTTTAGTTTCCTTGAAAAACGATATTTTACATTTAAAAGGTTTCTTTTATAATGAAAGTGGTTAATTAGTACTATACACGATGACCTGCAGAATAGGAGTGGAGTGCCATGAATCGTGCACTAGGTAAAAAAATCATGCAATTGCGCAAACAACACAAGTATACTCAAAAGTTTTTAGCTGAACGGTGTGGGGAAACAGCAACGGACATCTCCGCTTACGAACGTGGTCAGCGCATGCCCTCTCCTCAAGTCCTAGAACGATTGGCTCTTGCTTTAGACACGACGGTCATTGATCTTATCGATCCGAAGTATGTACAGCATCCTTCGTTGAATGAATTCATGCAACAAGCGCTTGAACCATCACAACCGCTTGATCTGAAACTCATTCTCGAAGACTTACTCGTTCACCTCAGTCTGTCAAAGGAAATCTATTTTGATGGTCGCCTCGTCTCAGCGAACGTCCGAGATGAGATGGCAACGTCCATTGATCAGGCATTAAAACGAGGGCTTTCCTCCATCGAGGCGTAAAAAGGGATCAAAATCAGCTAATTATGATCCCTTTTTCTTATTCTGTTTGGACAATATGGTCGATGTACAATTGTCCGTCTTCATATGTCGCTTCTAATAGTTGACGAAAAAACGCATTTTCACTTGTTTTCTCGGATACGAATACACGTGTGTAGCGCTGGTGCGCCTGCTCGAGTACACTGAATTTCAGAGTACGGGCAGATGAAGAGAAGAACAATTGTCGACCGGGATGACCAAAGGCGTCCGTTGCTTTCGATTCTTCTAAGAAGTGAAAAGATTCATCTGGAAACAAGGTCTCAATGAACGATAAACAGCTTTGCTGAAAGGTACTTCCGCTCTGATTTTCCATGATGTGTCCGGCTCCTCTTTCTCATGATGTACTTCGAATCGTGAAAAGGAAACTACTGTATCACATTACCCAGCCTTTAGACCTATTCAAACCAGTATATTACATATATTTTTAATTGTATCGTTATATTATATTGTTGGACTACTGTTTCTCGAACTCCAACACCAGCATCGTGTTTCCTTCATACAGAAATTGTCCCTGATAGCGCGATAACGTCGCAAATTCAAACAGCGTCTTCGGTTCGTACAAATATTCTATTGCATAGCTGATCTTTTCCTCTTGCCCCGATTTAAGGTAGGCGTTAAATAATAAACGTTCGCCATCGATGTGGTAGCCATAGAACAGTAATGTCTTTTGAAAACGTCGTGTCGCGATCGGATGGGCCATCGATTTTAGATGATCGATACGATACAAGGACACGAGCAGTCGTCCACTCGGTCGTAGCAATTGACGGATGTTTCGGAAGAACAATAACAGCTCCCCACGCGTATAACGTAAAATCGTCGTTCCCGGTAAGATGATCCGGTCAAAGTACTCAGGTCCGACGACGTCCGTTACGTCATGACTCCAGCCGTAAATCTTATGCTGATACTTCTCCGCAATCTGTTTCGTCCGTGCAGCTTCCGGTTCGATCAGATAAAGATCATACCCTTCATCCGACAAGAGATTGAAGAGCGATGGATCAAACGTTCCATGAAACAGGATCCGCTCCCCTTTTCGTAAATAACGCCGATAGAGCATCAGCTCATCGACCTCATTTAACTGTTGCGCCTCTTGATACAGTTGACCGAATCGTTCATCCGCCTGAACATGATCTAGCACTTGGACGCGCGAGTAACTCCCTTTACGCAAGAATGGACCAAATAAGACATCACCCATGATACATCAACTCCTTGTAGTGCTGAATCGCTTCTGCATAATCTGCGCCGAGTCGCTCCGGTAATATGTCGAACTGCTCCTTTTGATCCGCTTCGAGAATCCAGAGGAAAGCTTCGTTCGTCTCAAATAGGCGCAACGTCGTCCGGTCGAACGCAAAACAACCTTCCTCGTTTTGAATGCCGATTAACGTCAACGGTCCGATCCGCCCCGATGTCCGAGGTAATTCGAGATCAGAGTACGGTGTGATGAAACGGCTCGTTCCCTGAAACGTTCCGGCAAGTTGATACAGGAGAGGATATAGCTCCAGTTCAGTTTGTGACGCAAGCGCGTCAGGCTGAGGTTGCTGTTCTCGGAATGACTCGATATCAACAGATAGGTCTGCACTCAACTGAATCGTCTTCTGTCGATTGGCGTAAATTCCATCAGCAAAGAAGAAGAGTCGATGCGAGACGCGTAATCCACTTAACGTCGCATAATCGAGGATCCCCATCGATTGATCATTTTGAATCCGTCCCGTTTGTTGCCAATCCACTAATCGCTCTGCTAGCGCGTCACGCGATAAGACCGTTAGTTGCGAATCAAGCGCGGGAGAGAGACGGTCGGAAAACGTCAACAGAATCGGTGTCCGGCTCATCAGTTCGATGATCGGTAGATCGTGGCGCATCGGATGATCAAAATAGATGACACTATTGATCGTCATCGCATGAAAATTGCTTGCCGGAATCTTCTCCAGTAATGAGCTGTCTTCGATGTAGACATGACGTAACGGTTGCGGATGATGTGGCACGGACGCTGGGTACACACCCGTCATCAATGAGAGGAGAGCATGATGGACAGCTGGAAAGGATGCAGAAGCAGGCATGGCTTCTTCTGGTAAGAAGAGACCATTCAGGAAATCAGGTTGCCCGAACAGGACTTCTCCATTCGGGCGAATCAAGTGGAACTGGACGTGCAACATCTCGTGTTGCAAATACGCGACGAGTCGTAACGTTCGTTCCCCTTCCCCTTGGAGGACGAAGACGTAGTGCTCATACTCTTGAAAATCCATATAATCGAGTAAATCATGGAACGTATGTGTGTCGTAATCAAACGCGTCGAGCGAAATACGGTGCGTCTCACAAAACGTCTGCAGATCAATCGATGGTAGAGAACGTTGCAGCCAGCCGTCTTGTTCCGATAAAAGCGATAATCCGATCATGTCCTCTCTCCTTTCTCATCAAATGATTGAAAAAAGGGCTTCATTCTAATAGCCGAATGAAGTCCTTTTTTGTGGATTAAGCCGATTTGACGTTTGCCTTAGGTTTCTTAGCAGTCCGGTCCATTTCTCGATGAGCGAGGGGGGCGACGGCGACGGTAGCAGGATTGAGACACCAAGCGCAAGAAGTCATGTTACGTCGCGTTTCTTTTAATATGAGTGTCATGGATGTACCCCTTTCTGAATCAAGTGTGATGGTCGTTGAAACCAAGTGTGATGGTCGTTGAAACATTGATACGAAATCAAGTAAATCAGTAGTATCTCGTCTTATTCGCTTCTATAATAGAAGTTGATACCCTATACCAATTCAATCTCCACGAAAGGACGAGGAGCCGATGGATCAATTCATGTCACCGCAAATCGGCTTAGCATTACGCCGATTGCGGAAGAAACACAATCTGACTCAAAAAGATTTAGCAAACGGAATTTGCAGTCAAGCAGAGATCAGTAAGATCGAGAGTGGCACGCATTCGCCGACGGTCGAGCTTCTCTTCGCTCTGTCTAAAAAACTACAAGTTCCTTTTTCTTCATTCTTTGATCATGCCAATTATCGTGAAGCCTTTTATCACCTAGATGAAGAGCTGTTAAAAAAATTCCGAAATAAAGAATTTGATGAAGTTTACTATGAAACGAAATCAAAACTAGAACAACCCAATGTGGATGAAGAAGTTACTTTATTGCTTCATTACTACAATAATATTGCTGCTCACAAACTAAACAAGATTGATTATAGAACTTGTATCGTAGTATTACGCCAACTATCTGAGAAGTATTCCTCAACCTTTTATTCTCCTAGTATGATCATTCGAATAAAGTCAGCGATTGCAAATCTGTACTCTGAACATAAGAATTATTCACATAGTAGAAAAGTTTACGAAGAAATTATTAATCTAGACTTTGAGAGCGAAGAACTTGTATTGGATCGTATTCGTATTCTATATAATTTCTCAAAAACTCTTTTTCAGTTGAAAGACATGCAGTATGCGCTCAACGTAACTAATGAAGCAATCGAGCAAAGTTTAAAATACAAAGATATGTCTATGCTTGGGCAATTGTATTATCAAAAAGGTTCTTGTCTTGAAAATTTAAATGAAGATTTCGGCTTAATCAAAAAGTCTTATGAACGAGCCTATTTATTTTTTGAATTACTAAAGATGAAAGAATATCAACAAATTATAATAACTTACAAATCAAAATATATTATTTAATTACACCTGTGTTTTGTTTATTACAACGTACTCGTAAGGTAATTCTGTTTTGGCCACTTTCTTTACTGCGTACTCATAAGGTAATTCTGTTTTAGCTACTTGCTTCATAACATATTCATAAGGTAGTTCTGTCTTAGCTATTTGTTTAGATTGATCATTTTGATTCCAATTTGCAACTCCCATACTCAACAGGAGTGCTCCTAATCCTAAAGCAACTTTGTTTTTCAAGTTCATTTAAATTACCTCCTATTATTTTTCGTATGGCTTCGTAACAACATCATATAACCTTAGACCCCCTCTGAATATTCGAATACGAATAATTATGGTATTTTACACATTATTTTCATTTTATATGACTATTGACGCAGGTCATATGTCCTTATTCCTGTGTTTTTCTTACAAATCATCCATCAATATGTCGAACTTGTGTATGAAAATAGATTTTTTTGAATATTCCATCATGATGAAATTCCATAACAGACAAAAAGAAAGCTCATTCAACTCCTACGAGTCGAATGAGCTCTCTTTATTTTGAAGATTGTCGTAACACAATGACGTAAAAGATACCGAGTACTACAATCACGCCTAGTAGTATCGAACTAATCGTTGTTCGCGTCGACGTATCCGGCATCCATATCCCAAGTCCTAAATTGATTGCTGCGATAATTAGGACGAGCCAAACAATCGTACGTGGTCGCATATCGATCTCCTTTCTGATCTACTCTGCCGTCCGATCACCGAATATGCTATGGTGAAGATAACGAAGGAGGTTCTGTTTCATGAATAGACTTGCTGTATTTTGTGGTTCCAAAGATGGTGCTAGCCCAATCTTTCGCGAGGAAGCGGGTACGCTTGGTCAAGCGCTCGCTACGCACGGCATCGGACTCGTATACGGTGGTTCCCGTGTTGGAACGATGGGGGCTGTCGCGGACGCTACGCTTGCTGCTCAAGGTCAGGCAATCGGTGTCTTGCCTCATTTTCTACAAGAAAAAGAACTTGCCCACCCCGGACTGACTGAATTACATCTCGTTCACTCGATGCACGAGCGGAAAGCGAAGATGTCAGAACTCGCTGACGGCTTCATCATTCTTCCCGGTGGTCCCGGTACGATGGAGGAATTCTTTGAAGTCTTTACGTGGGCGCAACTCGGTCTACACGAAAAACCGTGTGGTGTACTCAATATCGACGGATACTATGATTCCTTAATCGCCCTATTTGACACGATGGAACGTCAAGGATTCCTGATTCCAGAACACCGTGCGATGCTGATCGTCGAGTCAGACCCTGATCGTCTCCTTGAACGCTTCGCGACGTATGAAGCTCCACACGTCAAAACCTATATGGATCGCTCACAAACCTGATGCAAACGGAGTCTTTGACTCCGTTTTTTTGTATGGATTCCCAGCTCTTCCGATTCTACTTCTCTCTCGTTACTCATTTTCTCTACACTGACGTAAGAATCCTACTTTACCGCACAAAAAAAACCAGATGCGCATGCACCTGGCTTAACATTAAAAGAACTTCAAGATCGCATCACTGAGATTCGTCAAAGACGGCGTCTCATCAATGACCATCAAACTCCCGGCTGCAAGGACGAGTAACCCAAGACCTGATAAAATCCACCCTGGATGTTTGACTGTATCCTCTGAGTCCGTGTTTTCTTTACCCGTTCGCGCATTTGCCGCTTGTTCCTTCAAGCGATCACGACGGTATTGATGCTGTTCCTCTTTCGACCACTTCTTATATTCCGCGAGGAACTTCTTATACTCCGGCAAGACATCCTTCGTCGTTCCGTCGAGGCGGACTTGACCGTACTCGAGCCAAACGACTCGCTCACAGAAGCTCTTGATTTGTGAGAGCGAGTGACTGACGAAGATGATGGTCTTGCCTTCTTCCTTGAATTCGTTCATCTTATCGATACAGCGGTTATAGAAGGTTTGGTCCCCGACCGATAACGCTTCATCGACGATCAGGATGTCGGCGTCAACGTTGACGGCGATTGCGAAGCCAAGACGCGACTTCATCCCACTTGAGTACTTCTTGATCGGCTGATCGATGAAGTCACCGATATCCGCGAAATCAATGATTCCAGGCATTCGACGTTCGATTTCCGCATCGTCCATCCCGAGCATGAGACACTTCAAGCGAATGTTCTCCCGTCCTGTCAGGACGTTCTTCAATCCTTGTGAGACGGCGATGATCGCAACTTCACCGTTAATCGCGACGTCTCCTTCGTTTGCATAGATGATACCTGAAATCAAGTTCGATAACGTCGATTTACCAGAACCATTGATTCCGACGAGTCCGACGACTTCACCTGAGCCGATTTCGAGCGAGACATCCCGTAGTGCAGTGAATGTTTTAACGCTCTTGCTTTGATTCTTGAACAAGAGCTTGAATTTTTCTTTCGTAGTCGTGACCATGTCGAAGCGTTTCGTGACATGGTCGAGTTTAATCATAGACATGGCGATTTCCTTCCCTTAAACGAGCTCTGTGAATGATTTACGGAACTTGATGTGCAAGAATGTTCCCGCTGTGAACAAGAGGAGCGTCACACTCCAGAAGTACAGACCGGTCGGCCACTCTTGCCAGACCCAATGTCCTCCGAGCAAGCTTGCTCGGTATCCCTCGACGAGATAAAAGACAGGATTCAAACGGAGGATACCATGTAAAGCATCTGGGAACCGTTCGATGTTCCAAAGGATCGGTGTCATATAGAAGAGCATCCGCATCATCGATTGTAAGAAGAGCTGGATGTCCTTAACGAGTGTGATAAGTGTTGAAAAACAAAGTGAGAACGCATAGACGAAAATGTACGTCGCGATCATATAATACGGCAACTGAAGTAGTTTCCATGTAATCGGGATGCCATTTGCAATGATGACGATGAAGACGATCAAGAGCATCGCAAAATGTTGATACATGCGTGATAAGATGACATACGACGGAATCGCACTCATCGGGAAACGCATCTTCGTTACCATCGCGAGACGACTATTGATCGAGTTCGATCCACGGAGCAAGGCGTCATTGATGAAGAACCAGACGACAATCCCGCAAAGAAGCCAGACGATGAACGGAATATCTCCGTCGACGTTCTTGTTTCCGCGTAGACCGACACCGAAGACGAACCAATAGATAAAGATTTGGAGACCTGGATTGAGGAGCTCCCATAAAAGGCCAAGGCGTTGCTCTGCATGCGCTGATTTGATCTCATATCGCGCCAACCGGCGAATCAAGGGGAAATTCTCCACCTGTTCCCGGATGATACTTCTCATTTCTTTCAGCATAAGTGTAAGTTCCTTCCGATTCATGATACATGTATTTTATTTTTATATTCGTTGATTCCACTCAAAAAAAGACAGATGCCGTCCGCGATTGCTCAAACGAACGCTCTCTCCGCATGAACGGGTCCTTGCCCGGTCGATTCCGACTCGCCTCCTTTGTCCACTCATTCGTGCATGGCAGAAGCAATACTTCCTATATACACTTAATCAATTCTAGCTATCGTGAAAAAGCGTGTCAATGTATTGGACGAACCGACACCAAACTGTAGTTTTTCAGGCACGACAAAAACCGGCGGGTACACCACCGGTCATCTCCTAGTTTGTTTCCTTACGCATGATTAAAATGTGGAAACTCAATCGTCGTCGGTGGTGATGCGAGCCCCCATACGAGGAGGACCGTGATCACACAAATAATGCCGACGAGGACACCGCCTCGAATCGTATCATTCATCTATCGTTGCCTCTTTTCATCCGAACTGTCTATATACTGAAATCATACAATATTTAGCAATTCAGGACCACTAAAAAATCGACATTTAATGGTAATGTTTAACGATTGGTAATATTCTTTCGTTTCATTTTTATTTAAGACAAGATATAATGAAAGCGTTATCATTTACTTATGAAGACGAACGTTCGGATTCTCAAGCTTACGAGCAAACGACTCCCGTGGGTTGTCTTGTCGTCGGACCTAAGAATTTACGTTATTTACAAAAGGTTCATCCCACGAAGCTTTCCGAACCCTTTATAGTAGAAGAAGAGGTCAACGATCGCATCGCGACCTTGCATTCATACCCCACTCTTGAAGGAGGATTTTTACGTATGTACAAATCAAAACCGCTTTACGCGGCAGCTGTTGCTGTCGCCCTGACGACATCGGCAATCGTGCCAGTTGCTCAAACGACAGTTTCGGCTGCAACACATGTCAAAGTCAAAACGGTCAAACTCAAGTCACTCGTCTTCACGAAAGGTGCTCCGGTCAAACTCCCTGCTACATATAAAGGTGAGAAGATCACGTGGAAATCTTACGATCGCCATGCGTTCAACCGTTATCAAACGGTCAAAGGCACATACGGTAAGAAAAAGAATCCAATTGAAATCAAGATCTACATTCAGAACTACGCCGTGAAGTTCGTCGAGAAGGTTGCGGATCAGACGATCTACGTCGATCAAAAACCAGAATTGCCGAAAACATTAGCTGTTCTCTATGCGACAGGTCGCATCTATGACAAGCCAGTCCGCTGGTCGAAAGTTGATACGAGCGAAGCGGGTGTGAAATATGCGGTCGCAAGTTATACACGTCTTGGTAAGACGATTACATTAAAAGCAAAAATCACGGTGCTTGACGTCAACACGGATGATTTCTCAATCGGTTTGATGCATACGAACGACACGCATGCGAACCTCGATAAAGCACCGAAACGTGCAACTGTCATTAAAGACCTTCGCTCTGCTTACCGCGCAGCAGGTAAACCATCGCTTCTTTTAGATGCAGGTGACGTCTTCTCCGGATCACTCTACTTCAACAAGTTCCTTGGTCAAGCTGATCTTGAACTGATGAACTACATGAAGTACGACATGATGACATTCGGTAACCACGAGTTCGATCTCGGGGATACAGACAACAACATCGCTTTGAAGAACTTCGTCACTGCTGCGAAATTCCCGTTCATCACGGCGAACGTCGATTTCAGTAAAAACGAACTCTTCAACGGTCTACAAAAGAAAACAATCACAGCCGGACCAGAGCGTGGCAAAATCTATCAAGGGATCATCAAGGAATACAAAGGACAAAAAATCGGCTTCTTCGGTTTGACGACTGAAGAAACTGCTGATATCGCAAGCCCAGGTACGGTGGCGTTCGCGAACTACATCACGAGTGCGAAAGCGGCCGTGAAGAAACTCGAAGATCGTGGCGTCAATAAAATCGTCGCCTTGACACATATCGGATTCGATGACAACGAAGCAATCGATAACGATCAACTGCTCGCACGTAACGTCGACGGGATCGACGTCATCGTCGGTGGTCACTCGCATACGAAACTTGAAAAACCAGTCGTTGTCGACGAAACGGTCGTACCAGGCAAAACAGAACCAACGATCATCGCTCAAGCATACCAATACGGTGATTTCCTCGGAAATCTTGATTTGACGTTCGACTACAAAGGGAAGTTGACGGAGTACAACGGATCACTGATCGACGTTTCAAAAGCAGTTGAAGACGTTCGTGCAGCTGAAATCCTCAAACCATATGCAGATCAAATCGCTGAATTGAAAAACGAAGAAGTCGGTGCGAATATCGTTAATGCTCTTCCAAACCCACGTGGTGAAGTCAGTGTCCGTAACAGCGAAACAGCTCTCGGAAACTTGATCACGGACGGCATGCTCAAAAAAGCAAAAGAATACAATACAGATACAGTCATCGCGATGCAAAACGGTGGTGGGATCCGTGCTGCTATCGATGCCGGACCACTCACAGTCGGTGAAGTCTTAACGACGCTTCCATTCGGTAACACGCTTGCGACAGCTAAAATGACAGGAGAAGAAATCAAAAACCTTCTTGAAATCAGTGTCGGGATTGCACCAAAAGAAAATGGTGGTTTCCTCCATGTCTCTGGTATGAAATTCGAATACGATAGCACAAAAGCGGCCGGTGAACGCGTCACGAAGATGGAAGTGAACAATAACGGCACATTCGAAGTCATCGATCCAGCGAAGACATATGTCATCGCAACGAATGCCTTCACAGCTAAAGGTGGCGATGGTCTCACACCATTCGAGACGGCTTACAAAGCTGGTCGCGTCACGGACCTCGGTCTCTCTGACTGGGAAAACCTACGTGATTTCACGAAATCACTCGGTCAAGTCGACTACAAGATTGAAGGTCGCATCGTCGATACATCAAAACTTCCAAACTAATACGAACAAAAAACAACCGCAGGTCTTCTCGATTCGTTCGAGAACGCCTGCGGTTGTTATGTTATAGTGTCTGCGCTGAGTTTTGCTTCAACAGCTCAATGATTTCATCGAGTTCATACTCTTGTGCCAACATAAGTGGCGTAAAGCCATCCGCGTTTTTGATCGACGGATCAGCGCCGTGCTCGAGTAAGAGCTTGACGGTCTCTTTCCCTTCCCCTTCAACAGCATGATGAAGAGGCGTGAACTTGTCGGCATCTTGTTGATTGACCATTTCGCCTCGCTTCAAGTATAGGTCGACGAGTTCATCGTTGTTACTAAAGACTGCCGTAATGAACGGTCGTTCGCCGAACTCATTGACAGCATCGACATCACTGCCTGCTGCAAGCAATTCCTTAAAGACCGATTCGAGTCCTGTGCTCGATTTCCGGTACCCGAGATAATGCAACGCCGTATCGCCATCGGCATCGACTGCCTTCATATCACTTTCCGGAATCAGTCGATGTATGTCTTCGAGCTTCCCTTTTTGAATCGCTGCCATCAACTCCGTCTCGTTGAGATCCTGACCATTCGTCTTCGTCGTGACGTTCTCGTCACTCGTTTCTTTTTTTGCCTCAATCGCCCCTTCGTCTAACAGCATACCTGCCGTCGTGCTAACGAGGAATATTGCCATTAGAATGCTACCTGCGACGACGAAGCCTTGACCATATCGAAAGAGTGGGCGCGGACGTTCGATTGGCTCACCCGTTAAGTGCAACCTTTCGAGTAAAGAAAGTTCGGTTCGTAACGCTTCATACAATAATATAGAAAACGTCCGTTGTTGCCGTTTCTCCTCGACGTAGATAGCTGTATCTGTCGTTGCTAGAAGTGTTGGTCCGAGCACATCCTCAAACATGGCTTGTCGCGCGTATAAGGGCGAAACAAGTGGTAGGACCATCTGGTGACGGGTCCGAGCACATGCCCTCATGTAAGCCGGACGTAAAAACGGAATCCAACTGCCAATCCATAGTAAGATTTGCTTTTCCTGATGGTTCCGTTTGATTCGTGCCAGTTCAAGTAACAATCGGAAACGACGAATCTCTGTCAATTCTAGATACGACGTCGGTAGGACAATCAAATACTTTTGGAATAGGCCAATGACGTGCGGTCGTTTTACGTCATCTTGGAAATAGATTTCTGGCATCCGCCATAGTTGCAACTGTTCTGTATGTATACGGATTTGCTCGAACAACTCTGGAAACTGCTCGGCACTCAAGCGAACTCCTTCACTTCGAATCCGGGAGACCCGTTGCCATTGCCGTAGCCAGAGTATTAACAATAGGATCACAAGACCCACCATCACATAAATACCGGGCTGCCCTGTTTCAAACACTAACCCAATGATGCCACCCACTGTCAAAATGGCGATGCTTAACAACAAACTAAAGTAGACGGTCTCTTTGCGGGTCACCGCTCTTCTGATCCGGTGCGCGGGATCAATCCGTTCTTTCGTCTCCTGCTCCATACGTCATCTCCCTCATCTATCACGTAATTCACCTATCACGTAATTCACCGTTTTCTCTTCCTTCTTATCTTAACGGTTATTCCCTCGAAGTTCCAAGGGAATCCTTTCCTGACATACCAAAAGAATATTCAGATAACTTATATTTTCACCTATTCTTTGATAACGTAACTTTTTTTCCTGATTATTCATTATATATGGAATAAAATTTCGCATATTCTATTTTAGAGCGATTTTTGTTGATTTTTCAGCATTCATACGCAATTCTCATAATAAAGCAACCTGTCGTTCGAACCACTATTTTTTTATTGATAGGTAGGACAAAAGTCACTTTTTTTGATTGCAGAAAAATTTGCAATACCATATAATAACTAATAGGAAGAAGAATATGGGAGTGGTTTTCTTGGGTTTATTTAATTTAATAAAAAAGGACTATACCGTCCAGTATCAAGTATTACGCGGAGATGAGATCGTTGATACGGATCGACTCAACATCCGGGCAGGCGATCACACGGCAGCACGAAAGAAAGCAGACAACATGTTAAGAAAAGAATTCGGACGTACTCAGTATAAGATTGAATGGGTACAACGGTTCTAATCGCTAAAATAACCCATCGCCTCAGTCATGATGATTGAGACGATGGGTTATTTTCATGCATGCTGTTGTTCTTGCTCCCGCACGATTCGATCAGCTTTTAAGTAAAGACGAATCGCTGTGTACAATACGATGCCAATCAATGCACCACTGCCATCGATCAATACATCGCCTACAAGCGGTGTTCGTCCACCCGTCAATTGCTGATGGAACTCATCCATGACACCAATCGTCATCGCTGCCGTAAAGGCAAAGAAGGCAGCTGGTAATGCTGCGTATCCTCGTCCACGTAAGAAATATACGATGCTGATTCCAAGAATGAAGAACAATCCAGCGTGCATCCCCTTTCGAATGAAAAACTCAAGGAACGCTGCAGGTCCAAGCGACGCGACACTAATTGGAACTTCATAATGGAACGACACGAAGGAAAACGCATAAACCCAGTCGAGTGGGATATGTTGTGTCAAAAACGGAATCAAAGATTGTTGCTGGTACGTCATCGAGCTGAAGACGAATAAGGAAAGTAAGATGGCTCCTCCTATATAAACGGAAATGGGTATTCGGCGCATCATGCACTCTCCTTTCTATTGTACATCCTACCATGGATGCTCATCGTGAACATACGTCAAAAGGCGGACTTATCTTACTCTCATTTCTTGTTGATTCCCTCTTTTGCTTCAAACACAACAAAAAACACCTCGTCCAAGTGGACGAGGTACAGTTCCTTACAACGATGACGTCTTCGGTTCGCGTAAGAGGTGTTTGATGTCATGGAACGTCACGAACGTTCTGTTCTTCGCATCGTATAGTTTATAGCGAAGCGACTTCAGACTCGAGAATAAACCAATCTTCGTCGCCTTCTGAAGCGGTGGCGTCGAGACGTGTGCTTTTTCGAGATGATAGTTCGGAACACGTGGGCTGAGATGGTGGACGTGGTGGAAGCCGATGTTTCCTGTCACCCATTGCAAGACCTTCGGCAACTCGTAATACGAACTACCTTCGATTGCCGCCTTGACGTAATCCCATTCACTTTCATCCTCGAAGTACGAGTCTTCGAACGTGTGTTGAACGTAGAATAACCAGATTCCAAGTACGCCTGCTGTGAACATCGTCGTTCCTTGGATGATCAAGAAGGCTTGCCAGCCGATGAAGTAAATCAGGATACCGTACAGGACGATAAGCGACGCATTGATGACATGTGTGTTGACTCGTTCTTTTTTGCGAGCATCCTTCCGGTTGAAGCGGCTCGAGACGAGAATCAATAAGAGCGGTCCAAGACCAAACATGACGAGTGGGTTCCGGTACAGACGATACTTGAGACGTGTGAAGCGTGACGCTTCGATGTACTCCTCAATCGTCATGACCCAGATGTCACCGACACCACGCTTATCGAGATTTCCACTTGATGCGTGGTGAATCGAATGCTCTCGCTTCCATTTCTCATACGGGAATAACGTCAAAATCCCGGTGATCGTACCGACGATAGCATTCGCCTTCTTATTCTTGAAGAATGAACCGTGCGTACAGTCATGGAAGATAATGAACATCCGGACGACGAATCCAGCAGCGAGGATCGCCAAAGGAATCGCGAGAAACACAGATAGCTTCAGGGCCTGATATGCCAGAAACCATAGGACGAGAAATGGCAGGATCGTGTTGATCATCTGCCGGACGCTGGCTTTGATGTCTGCCTTTTCAAACGGCGACACATGTTTGCGCAGCTGGGCAATCTTTTCTTTACTCATAGTGGTGCTTCCTCCTCGGGTTGTTTCAGCGTTCACGACGCTAAGTAAAATAGTGAAACTAAATATGAAACCAGTGAGCAGTGGTCGTGACGGTGCCTCTACAACACGATTCAAAAGCGGCACTCTAATTGTTTAGCGCTAAAATATTTTTGTTACCAGGTAATTATATCACATATTATAAATCGACTCCGGATTATTTTTAAAATAAAAAAAAAAAGCAGAGACAAGTGCCTCTGCTTAATCGATTGATTTGAGTGGGTTGACGGCTGGTCCTTCTAGTACCTCTCCTGTCGGACCAAATCGTGAACCATGACACGGACAATCCCATGACCGTTCTGCTTTATTCCATTTCGTATCGCATCCCATATGGGTACAAGTCGTCGAGACGAGATGAAGGTTCCCTTCCGGATCCCGGTATCCACCGACCGTCTTGCCATGATGGGTGATGAGTCCTCCTTCGTCCGGCTGTAACTCGTCAGCACGACGACTTGCTTTCGTCAGCTTCCCTTTGACGAGCTCGATCGCAACGTCCGCGTTGTTCTTGACGAACTGAGTCGCATCCTTCGTCTTTAGCTTCGAACGGTTCGGATCAAATAAATGACGAAAACGATTTGGTGTTCCCGTCAATAAATCGCTCAACAATAGTCCGGCTGCGATACCGTTCGTCATCCCCCACTTCGCGAAGCCGGTCGCAACAAACACGTTCGGATCACCCGCTGTCATCTGTCCGATATAGGGAATCTTATCGAGCGTGATCAAGTCTTGCGCTGACCAGAATTGTTCGAACGACTCGACATGAAACTCACTTCTCGCAAAGTCAGCAAGATGCTCATACCGTTGCATCGTTTCTGTCTCGTGACCGGATAAATGATTCTCACCACCGAACAGACCAAGCAGACGACCGTCCTCTGTCCGCGCGTGACGCAAAGAACGACTCGGTTGATCAGCACTTATGAACATTCCGTCCGGAAACGTCTCGTCGACATGACCCGATACGATATACGAGCGATGGACTTCGAGTTTTGAAAAATACAAGCCTTTGAAGTCATGAAACGGAAAATGGGTCGCGATGACGACCTTCTTCGCCTCGATCCGGTGACCGTTCTCAAGGATGACAGTTGGCGTCCGGTTCGACTCGAGCGATACGGCACGTGTCTGTTCATACAACTTCCCACCTTGGTGGACGATTTGTTCCGCAAGACCTTGAAGATATTTCACAGGATGGAACTGCGCTTGATCGCGCAGGACGACCGCTCGTTTGACATCGTACGGCAACTTACTTCGGACTTCTTCCGTCGCCTCGCCACCGTTCAACCCTAAGCGTTCATAGGCACGGACTTCTCGTTCCATCGCTTGCTCTTTTGAGTTCGCAACGTAGAGATAGGCGTCTTGCCTTTCAAGTTCACAGCCAATATCGAGCCGTTCCACTTGATGACGTAAAAACGTGATTGCTTCTTCGTTCGCTTCATAATAGAGCCTTGCTGATTCCTCGCCGACGGTTCGGATCAGCGTGTCATAGATCAAACCGTGCTGTGAGGAAACTTTAGCCGTCGTATAACCCGTCGTGCCGGCAGCGACGTCGCCTGCTTCGATCACGGCGACGTCGTATCCCCGTTCCGTCAATTGCATCGCTGTGACAAGTCCAGCAATCCCAGCCCCGATGATGACGACATCATGCTTGGCATCTTGATTCAAAGCTGGATAGGAAGTAGCAGGGGCACTTTGTTTCCAATAAGATGATGGAAATCCAGATAAGTAAGGCATCAAAAAACTCCTTTCAAAAAATACAACAGATCGACATGCTTAATCGTTCCCTGAACGATACAAAAACATGCGTAAATCATATTGTTTTTAAAAAGAAGCTCTAATTCATAGGGATTAATTTACTTTAGTAAAAGATAATATGGAATAATTAGGTTATAATTCAGTTATACTAAGGTTAAGAATCATAAGAGAGGAGTTTACTTCATGAAACTGGGGCGCCATATAATTGAGACCTTTCGTCGTTTTACGCTTGCAACAAGTATTGATGAATACGACCTTGCAAGTGTGCTGACAAAGGAAATTCCAGAGCTGACAGATATCTGTGTCACGATTCGACCAACTCACCTTCACCTTCAAGCCTCCGTACCGTTGACACGTTATGGTCTAGAGCGCGACTTACCTGTCGAATTGACGCTCCAATTGCGGGCAGTCGATAAACGTACCATCACATTCGAAGTCTTTGACGTCTGTCCTCACGATACCGAATCCTTTAATGAAACCTACCTCATTCGTCCACCTTATCTGCGTTATGAAAACCGACTCTTGACTGTCGATTTCTCCTTCTATTTTCCTTTCCGTCATGCCCGTTACCGCTCGATTCGTCACGTTAAACTGGAAGAAGGTTTTCTGCTTGCTTATTTGTCTCATTAAAAAAGGGCACCCTCTCCTAAATAAGGCGAGGGTGCTCGTGTCTGTTACGAACTCAACTTATCCGCTTGACGCTCCAGCAGTCCGAGGCGACGAATCTTTTTCTCCTCGACGACAGCGACGATCGCAAGGGCGATCAAACCAAAGAGTAATGCTGCATTGAAGATGACAAACGTGTCGCTCCAGCCGTGTAACGTAACCGAACCAATTGTTAGACCGTTCGTTTCCGGATCAGCGATTTTCGCTAGACCGACTTTTGCGATTGAATCACCGAACAAGTAACCGAACGTACCGACCATCCCGTTCGTGACCGTCGTCGCTTGTTTTGGTGCGAAGCTGATGACCGAGACACCGATCAAGAGCTGTGGTCCGTAGATGAGCGCACCGAGTGCAAATAGTGACGCGTAAATCATAAGTTCACTCGTCCCGTAACGATAACCGAGGACCGCGACGGCCGTCAGTAAGAGACAGATCGCTGCGACGAGCGCCCGGCGTCCTTTCAGTAAATCGGACACGTAACCCCAAATCATACTGCCGCATAATGCGCCGATCTCAAAGAAGAAGATCGTATTGACAGCACTCTCCGTGCTGAAGTGCAAGTGTTCCGTGACGTAGAGCGGCGCCCAGTTATCAATCCCGATCCGGACGATGTAAACGAAGACGTTCGCGATACAGAGCGTCCAGATCCATGGGTTCGAGATGACGTACGTTTTGAAGATTTGCCATTTCGTCATACTTTCAGCAGCGATGTTTTCCGGTTCGATCGGTTCCTCGAAGATTTCTTCACTCCGATTCCACCCGAGTTCCTCCGGATCATCCTTCCCGATGAACAGACCGACGATTCCGATGACGAGCGCGATCGCAGCTGGGAAGATGAACATCCCAACGACACTTCCGTTGAAGAAGACGTTCGCTCCCCACAGTGCGAGACCACCGGCAATTGCTCCACCGATGTTGTGCGAGACGTTCCAGAAGCCGAGGTAGCGCCCACGTTTTTCAAACGGTGTCCAACGGGCGATCGTCGAATACGACGACGGTCCCCCGACCGATTGGAAGAACCCACTGAGTCCCCATAAAACCATCAATAAACCGACCGGACTTCCGCCGGCACTCATCAAGAGTCCCATCGCGGTGACGATCAAAGAAGAGAGAATCAATAAGAACGAGATGACGCGTTTCGTATTTTTCCCGTCAACGAAGTAGCCGAGCAATGTTTTCCCGATTCCGTATGTAATCGAGAAGGCGAAGCCGATATAACCGAGTTCCGTCGTCGTAAAACCTAGTTCCTCTTTCAAGAGCGGTTGCGCTGCCTTGAAGTTGTTTCGGATGAGATACATCGCCATATATGAGAAGAAGACGACTAAGAATGCCTTTAAGAATTGCTGTAACCATTGTTTCCGTTGTACTTCGATTGGTATGCCGGCATTCGGCAATTTTTTGATGCTGAAGAAGCCTATCTTCCATTTCCCCTATCTGAATCAGAGTCTTCGCATCATTTGTCCTGGAGCTGATTGAATCGACGGAGGTAGTCCCGGTAATCGGCGACGATGTCCTGCCCGACGTTCTGCTGGATCGGTTGTGTCTTCGCGATCGCATAGGTCGGCGTACCGAACGAGACTTTCCTCAGAATCGCCTGACCGTCCGCCGAGAGTACGAAACGCATGAAGGCATTCGCCTGCTTTTGTTGCGTCCGTCCTTTCAGCTTTGAGATCGCGTTGATCGAGTACGTATCGAGTGGGATGCTTTTGACCGGATAATACTTTTCGCGTAGCGATTGTTGATCCCCGATGAAATTGACCCCAAGCATCGCTTCCCCACTGGCGACGTACGACGTCGGTGCAAAACCGTTCGCCGTGAATAGTCGCGTTCGCTCGATTAGCTCGCGTAAGACACCTTCCGACTTTGTTCCGTATCCGTCAAAGATCGCTTGCAGGATCGTCGCACCGGTACCGGAATGGTTCGGATCCGGCAAAATTAACTCGTCCTGATACCGTTTCGCTGTCAAGTCAGCGAGCGTCTTCGGATACGGTGCCGCCCCGAATCGGTTGTTCCAGACGTCCGTATTGATGACGATTGCGAGGCGTTCGACTTCGTAGCCGATCCAGTAGCGATCCGGATCCTGTAGTTCCGCTTGATCCATGTCGCTCGGGAACGGTGTCGACAACCCGCGTTGCTTGAGCGTCTGGTGGGCATCCCACGTTCCACCGATGATGACGTCGGCGCGCGGATGATCCGCTTCCTTCGTCACACGCCGGACGAGTTCTTCCGTCGAGAGGCGGACGAACTCGTACGTACAGCCAGCTTGTTCACAATATGATGACAGCAAGGCGCGACCGATATCCTCTTTCGCAGAGACATACGCCGTCAAATGCGGAACGGTTTCCCGCGCAGCTGTTCCCTGCTTCGTCTGTTCATTGTTGCGGACGATCCAAATGCTCATGAGACAAATGATACTCAGCAAGAAGAGCATTCCTTTTCTCATCGATTTGCCTCCTTCCCGGTCGGCAGGAGTTGTCCTTTTAAATAGAAGGTGTTTCCATTGTCATCATCCATGTACTGGACGCTGAACAATGTCTCATACACAGTAATATTCATTAAGTTGGCACGCTTGTTCTGCTCATTCTTGAACCGCTGGAGCTTGAGAATGCGCGGCTGTCCCTGACTGGCATCGAGTGCTTGACCGACTTCTTCATAGTCCGTCATCGGCTCCGCTTGCCCCAGGCGACGCTTGACGTCTTCTCGCTCACGTGCAGTCAAAGAACGAGATCGTCCTGCTGCATACACGGTCACGACTTCCGCCTCGGCGAACTGACGCGCGAGCTGTTCCGGTTCGTGATAGGCGTTTAAGAATCGTGCTTTCAGTGACGTCGTTTGAGTGCTAGGACGTTTTGCGACACATTTTCCATTTAGCGTCATGCTTTCCCCGAGGGAGAACGTCCACGTCGTTCCGTTTAAGAAACGGAGCGTCCCGTTAAATGTCGCCGTTCCTGCCGGACAGGTTCCGTTTGTCACCGTCTTCATTTGCTTCAATAGCGTCGTGATGCGCTGGACTTCCGTTCCGTCTTCTACCGTCTGCTCCCCCCATGCCCGGTGACGTAACGTCAACTCGGTCGGGAGTGAGTCATCGGAAGCATTCAGTCGTTTCGGTCCATCGAGGACGTGTAAGCGTCCGAAGACCGTCTGCTGAAGCAAAAGAAGACCGAGGGCAAACAAGATGCCCATCAGGAAGAGATAAGCGATGGTCGATGCTTTCATGATTCCTCTCCTTGCTTGATTCTTAGATTACGTGGCAATTGTTTCGTAAATCCGGTCGAATTGTTTCGTAAATGTATCATTTGTAAGCGATTACATCATGTCTGATTCGCTAATCGGAAGGTCAATGTGATACGTGTTCCGCTTACATCACTTTCAAGTGCAAAATCGCCACCTTGTTCCTGCATCAGACGCCGACAGAGCGGTAGACCGAGTCCATTCCCACTCGCCGTCGTCAGACTATGTTGCTCCTTCTCCCATTCGGCAAGCACTGCTGGATCAACGCCGATTCCGTCATCCGTCATGATGAGTTGAAGGGTCGTATCCGTACTGACGGTCGAAAACGTCACCGACATCGCGTCACTGTATTTGACGGCATTCTCAAGAAGGTTCAATAAGACTTGTTTCGTCTGATCCGGTTGCCCGAGCACGTAGATCGGCGGAACATCCTGTTCAACTTGAATTCCTTGTCCACCAAGACGCAATTGCATGATGAATAAGGCGTCTGCGAGCAAGGTGTCGAGCGCGAACATCGTCGACGTCACGTGGCGTTCGTTGCGTTGTTGTTTCGCCTGTTCGAGATTATGCGAGACGAGTCGTAACAAGCGCTGGCTCTCGACTTCGATGTAGTGATAACAGTGCGCCGCTTCATCCGGCGGCAGCTTGGGGATCAATTCGACATAGCCCATGATCGCCGTCATCGGTGTCCGGAGTTCATGGGTGATGTGATCGATGAACGTCTGTTGGTCGCTTCGTTGTTGTTCGAGCTGTCCAATGTTGTGCTGGATTGCGTCAGCAAGCGTCGAGAAGTCCGCCGCCAGTCGGTTCAACTCCTCATATGGATACGTCGGTAACGCGTGCGCATAGTGTCCTTTCGTCAAGGCGTGCGAGACGCTCCGTAAATCATCGATCGGCCCGATCAACGTCTTTGCCATCCGCCGCGCTGTCCAAACAGCAATCACGATCAAGATCAGAAATACGCCCGTGAAAACGTAGGTGAATTGCCGCAGCAGTTCGGCTTCCGTCCTCAGATCAACAAGAAAACGGACCGAGCCGATGACGTCCGTTTTGCCATACAGCGGACTCGAGAAGAACAGCACCGGAACATCGGTTTCTTTCAGAAAGAGATAACTCGACTTCCCTTTTAACGCTTGATCGATGTCTCCCGCGAGTAGCGGCAATTGATCGCGTTCCGAATCAGCGAGCAGTTCTGCGTTTGGTCCAAACAGTTGGACACGCGCATCGAATCGGTCTGCGAGATAGGAAGCGATCGGGACTGCCGTATCGGCGAGCGAGTCCGTCTCTTCACTTGCGAGGTAGTTCATCGTGTAGAGATCCGCTTCCCGACTTAGTTTTTGGACGGACTCGACGGCGTTCTCGTATAGGTTCGATTGGATGAAGGCATAGAGAATCAAGAAGAGGACGAGCGATGCCGGAACGAGGAGCAAGACGAAGTTTTCCGTGATGACTTGACGTAGCTTCATGCGTCGACCCACTTGTAGCCAACACCGTAAATCGTCTTGATCCGTTCGCCTTGTGCTCCGAGTTTCTTCCGTAAGCGCTGGACCATGATATCGACGGCGCGGGTCTGACCCGAGAAGTCAAAGCCCCAGACTTGTTCGAGCAGTTCATCTCGCTCGAAGACCCGTTTCGGATGCGTCAGGAAAAGTGCGAGCAATGCATACTCCCGGTATGTCAGTGGTAACGGGTGACCGTCGAGCCGAATGACTCGTTCTTCGGGATCAACAGATAAGAATGGATCACTTGCGACAGGTACCGGTGGCGCGACCGCCTTCGTGCGTTTCAATAGATTTTTGACACGCAAGACGAGCTCCGTTCCGTTAAACGGTTTGGTCATATAGTCATCCGCTCCGAGCTGCAGCCCGATGATTTTATCGTTCATCTGATCACGTGCTGTCAGCATCAAGATCGGTAAGTCAGGCGTCGTCTGTCGAAGTTTTGGAATCAAATCGAAACCGGTCGTATCCGGTAGCATCAAATCGAGGACGATCAAATCAAAGGTCTGTGTTGCCTGCAAGGCGAGTGCTGCTGCTCCATCGGCTGCCGTCTCGACCGTCTGACCATCAAGCTCGAGTTGCAGTTTGACGAGATGCCGGATGCTCGCCTCATCATCGATGACAAGAATATGCATAGGAATTCCTTCTTTCTAGGCAGGTTTTTCTGTCCCCTAGCGTATCATGAAATCGTTTGCAATCCCATAATAAGAGGAACAACGAAAAAAGCCAGTTCCTACAACAACTAGGAACTGGCTCGTACTTATTTCACTGTAAACTTCATCGTAATAGCATCACTATATGCGTCTGGTTCGAAGTGCCATTTTTCAACGCCAGTCTTAATCGCTTTAAATCCATATCCGTCGAGTTGTAACTTTCCTTCTCCTGAAGAAAATGCCCGATAGACGTATGGATTCGTATCCTTCGTCGATTTACGAACGATTCCGAAACGTTGCCCTTTTTTGAGTGTCATCGTTTTGCCACTCGTCAGATGCGTGCTACCGCCATAATAATCGAGCGTCATATAGTTAGAGACCTTCCCGGCAACAATCCGGTCATCCGCTCCTGTACCGACTCGATGCTTCAGTGTCTTTCCGTTGTAGGAGTAGACATCATGAACGATCGTCATCGAACCGACATAGAGTTTTTTATCTTTAATTAGCGCCCGACCGAACGGGTATGCTTCTTTTGATTCGAACATCTTTTTGATCATCTTACCATCCGTTGAACCAATCAGGATCGGCACGATGTAACCCCCGCTTCCACCAGATGGTCCGATGACAAGCTGTTCTTTTTTCGTATCGAGTAGTTTTCCTTTCGCCCGGACATCATAATAGTCTGTATCTCGATCTGTATACGTATAGATCGTTGTCCATTTTTTCTTCTTCGCGTCATACTTCTGAGCTTTACCGATGACATCATTCATATATGTGTTCGAGTTGAATCGTTCATACAACGTAAATGTCTCAGGATACTTGCCACCTAGTAGATAGACAGACCGGACATCGACCGGTTTATAACCACCTGATAGTTTACTTTTCTTTAACGCCGCGAGTTGACGATCAACGATCGTTTTTTCCGTCTTACTGAGTGCTGCTACCGAATCACTTGCTACTGGTAGTGTACTGATGATGAGACCAAGTGCTGTTGCTATAACTACTTTTTTCATTTGAACTCCTCCTTACAATTAATATGTCGTCGTATCGTTTTGACTGAAAGTTTTCAGTTCTTCCGAGTCGGTGATATACCAGCGCTCGTCATCCAGGTTGTACTTCAAATAATACTTGAAAGGTACGTCTTTTCCTGGGTTTTCTTCAGCAAGTGAACCGTCTTCTTCTTTTAAATAATCTCCATCATAATAACAAAGTGCTTCGACCGTCGCGGTCAGATTGGTCGCGACTTCACTGACAGTGATAGATGCTGGTGAATATTCGACTTCGTCCAAGTACCCTTCCCAATAGACGCCCCTTTTGTCCATGCTAGCGTAGTAGCCTTGTTGCTTATTCAAGTATGCAGATGATGTAAACAATGTGAACGCCGACGTATCTTTATCGATATACGCCTGCTCCCACTCTTTGGCATGTTGATACACTGTATCAACGATATCTTCTTTAACCGATTCTCGAACTTCCATGCCTCTACCTGTCGCTGAATCCGAGAGCGACTTCCGCTGATCGACGAGCCAGTCTTGACCTGACTTTACAAGACTTAGTTCCCAGACGATCGTGCTACCCTCGGGGCGTTCGTGCAGATACGGCTGATAGGACCGGGAGGAATAGTCGACCGTCGCTTTGACTGTCGCCTTATCTCCTTTGATCGTCATATCATTTTGAGGAATATCATTGACCGTCAGTACACCGTCAAAGATATAGCCACCTGTGACTAAATCATCCAAACTCTTTTGGAAGTTCTGGTTATATGTGTCTGTACTGACGGACAGTCCTTTGACACTTCGTTCTGTCAAAGCATCTTCAAGTTCCCGGAAAAAGAGCATTGAAATATCTTGGACGTCCTTATAATCCTGATTAGACAGTTCCTCCGAATCTGTTTTTTTCGTTGTATCCGTCGATTCTGATTTTTCCTGACTTGCCTTCTCTTCTTCCCCAATGACGAACGAAGCGTCCTGATTCTTCTGTTCGACCGCCTGAGGCGTCTTTTCCTGATTTAAAAAGAAATACGTTCCGCCTCCTGCAGCGAGCAACAGAACGAGCGCTCCAATCCCAATCGTTCGTTTATTTCGTTTGTTCTTTTGTTTCTTTTCGTATTTTATGACGACGTACGCTCGCTCGATTTCCGTCCGTTCTTCGGAGTCCTCCGGATGTGCTTCAAGCTTTTCCGAGTATGCTTGTTCCAGTTCTTTCATCGATGAGGTACGCGATATTCCTAGGCGTTCGTATGGATCCATGATTTCCTCTCCTTTTATTCAAAAAATTGTTATTTTTATATTTATTTTACATTATAATGACGAAGATAAGAAAGGAGTGCTTTTATGTCACATTGTTCAAATTGCCAGACTCCGATGAATGATCAGATGATCTTTTGTCCAGTTTGTGGTCAAAAAAATAGTCACACGCAATCCCGTTCCTCCAAAAAAGCGTGGTTCATCGGATTGCTGATTCTGTTGCTTTGCATCGGTGGAGGTGCCTTCGGTTATTTGAAATATCAAGCTGCACAACCATTGTTTCAGACGAGTGAGCTGACTCATGACGCAGCAGATGTCGATCAAGTCTTGCCGCAAGGCTTCTCAGCGACGAGGTTAGCTGACGACGAACTCGAGGAGTACCTCACTTTTGAATCAGCATCACCCGATTCCCTGTACCGCTTTCTCAGTACCTATGCCAAGCGTCTTCCTTCGATTGAGAACGAAGGTGGCGATGACTGGCAGTATTATGATTCGTCAATGGACGAATACATATCGTATGCGGACTTATTTTATGGAGACGATGATTTGACGGAAGATGAACGCGTACATTTCGGCGATCGCCTTGCCTTTTCAGAAGAATATCCGACGAGTTACGTTGCCTTACAAGACATGACGTTCGATGCCGTCAAAGTCATCGATAAAAATCACTTCCATGTCGAGACGACGGAAACATACGACCGACACGATTTCGAGATGGAGAACCAGCCCTCGCATCGTGCAATCGTCGAATATGAGATCACGTTCCAAGACGATCGATATAGCATTACTTCGATCAAACGAACTTTCAAGAAGGAGACTACATCATGATGACACGTGTACTTCCTCTCCTCTTCATAGCCATCGTACTAAGTGGCTGTAGTAACGATTCAGCAGATCTCTACTTGAAGCAAAGTGCTCAAAGTACAATGGCTGGAGATCTTTTCGATGAACAACAATGGCGTGAGAAGGCGCGTACGGAAGGTACGACGGACAAACGGCTCATCGCACTGACGCAACAACAGGAAGCTTTTCGTGACCTTGAAGCCGCCTTGTTCATGAATCAGACTACAGATGCCCTTCGCTACGCAGAACGGGTCATGAACCAGACGTTCGGTGACAAAGCACTCGCGAACGAGGCGGCTCGTTATCACCGGACACTCGGTAAAGTCGAAAAAGCGTTCAATGATTTAGCCGGTAGCTATGCGTACTCGACAAGTGATCAAGGCGAATATGAGCAAGATTATACGGATGCGACGATCGATGTCGTGACACGTCCGAATCGCGAGGCAACACTGACGATTCATGACGCCCGTGATTATGAAGGACAACCGCTCGATGACTATACGTACAGCGGACGTTTCAATTCCGACAACACCTTGATGCTCTACTTTCACGAGTCATCTTTAGAAATCAGGTTTAATGAAGACGGGAGTCTGACATTCCGTGCTTCTGGTATCGAAAAAGACTCTTACATTGAATTTGAACAAACAACTAAACAATCCTTATGATAAAACGCTTGTCTTCGCAAAAGGAGACAAGCGTTTTTATTTGGAATCATCCTTTTGTATCTTTGAAGCGGTTCAATCCGTATCCCACTAATCCACCGAGGAATGGGAAGAGGAAAAGCATGAACGCATTCCACCATGTCAAAGTAGAAACGACGACACCGGCTAGGACATCGTTATCCCATTGCAGTTCAAACCGTGTTTGTGTGAAGTACGCTAGAATGAGTCCACCAATCATGAAGACCCCAGCATAAATCGCAACATTCGGTAACGTCCGAATCCAGCGGAATCCGATTCCGATATGGATGATGAACATCAGTACAAGCGCAATCAAGCCGTAAGGAGCAACACTTGAACTGAGCAATTGCTCTTCTTCAAATGGAGTGGAGGCATTCGCGATTTGAGCGAAGCGTGTTAAGAGCCCGACATCTACCGTTTCATCAAAACGTGTTACTTTCGGATCGAGTGTTGGATCTTCTCCGTTTTCAATCTGGTTCCCGATGATTCCTTGAATCCGACTCAGATTCGAAGCTTCTCCCGCTTCTTCCACTGGTCGTTGCAGATCATTCAAACGGTCTTCGCCATATAAGGCCGCACCTAAACGGAAGTCTTCCGTCAAAACGGTCATCTTGAAATCGACTTGTCCCGCTTGCGACATCGCGTAAAGCGGAGAAGCACCACTCAAGAGAACGAGGCTTGCTGATTCACCAAATTCGACTTCGTCCATTTCATCGAGCTCGTTTAGATAATACAATTGTCCGAATGACGTCAGCAGGACACCAAACAAATAGACGCTCATTAACGTCGTCGCAGCGATCCGCCCGACTTGCCAAGAACTACGCAGATCCGTTTGACCGATGAATTGGAACAAAAGGACACCAGCGAGCGCTAGAAGGAAGATCCGAAGCATTCCTATGACCAGATGTAGATCGAAGATACCGAAATCTGTCGCAAACAATCCGACGACCAGCGTAATCAACGATAATGTCAGGGCAAAGACGACAGCACGTTCGATTCGCTCATTCCACGATGTCGTCTTGACTCCGATGACACCACCTCGTTCCAGTAACCACGCACTCCCAATCAATAGAAGCAGACCCGGTAAGGACAGCAAGAAATGTCCTGAGAAAATATGAAAATCAAGTTGATCGATCGCTTTTTGAATATCAGAGAACTGTTCTGCATCGTTGCCTACCACTTCTGTAAGGAAGCGTGATTTCAAGTCTTCACTTGATGTGAGATTTAGACCAGCAAGGGCAACGAAAGCAAGGAAAAAGAACATACCGAACGTACTAAAATCATCTCCCATGTTTTGTTGAACAGTCTTGATTCCTTCTAATGCCGGGTTATCACTGAGGAGACCGAGCATGACGAACAATAAGACGACGATTGCAGCAAAACAAATGATGGCAGCGATACTACCGATCGCAAGACTCGGATTCCCAAACGAGAAATCGAATCGTGATATAAATGCGCGTCCACGCTCTTTCAACGGGAGATTCACGTTCCAATCCTGCGACTTCCACTTCTTACGAATGTCGTCCATACCTGGAAGACGATCTACAAGTGAGCCTTCTGACGTCGCAGCGATGAGGCGCGAATGTCCACAATTCGGACAGTACGACGCACGACCATCCATTTGTGTACCACACCCGACACAAAAATGCGCAGCTTGTTCGAAGCGAATCGGACGGGCTTGCTTATCGAGCGACGTCCCGTCTACTTCGCAATACTGGGCGTGTGGAGCATGTGCTTGGCCACAGGTCGAACAATACTTCATACGCGTTGCCCCATTTCCGATCCGCAGCATGTACAGAAATGCTGATCATTACGTTGTGGTGTATGACATGTCGTACAGGCGACTTTCGTTTGTTCGTTCTCACGTGGAACGGACGTGCCGCATTTCCCACAAAACTTCGCGCCTGGCTCAAGTGGCGTCCGGCATGACTTACATTGCTTTTGTGCAGCTTCGACTTCCATCTCGTCAATCCGTGACAAGGCACCGAATACGAGTACTTCTTGTGCAAGAATGTCCTCGATTTCTTGACGATGCCCTTCGCTCCGCAGCTTCATGTAATGACGCTCTCCGATTTCGTACAGCAAGCGTCCTTTTTCACGTCGTGCTTGCTCCGCCTGCTCCTGTAATTCTTTTGCTGTCATCCCTTGAAAACGTGATCTGACTGATTGCCAATCCATCATCTGTGTAGCCTCCCTTGTTCTTATTTAATACTCGTTGCCTGTTGAATCCTGAAACTTTCCTCGTAGCTATCCTCACTACTTTCATACGTGAACAAGTAGCGGAAGAGCGACTTCGATGTTGTTTTTCCTGGCGATTCACTATCAGGCGTATACATTTCACCCCGAATATAGGTTGTCGCCATGACTTCGATACCTACCGAATCCCCATATTCGACGAACTTAGCTGAGGGACGATCAATCGACGCATTCATGAACTCTCCGTCCCACTCCAAGTCCTTTCGGCTCCAATCGTCATAGTTCTTTTGTTGTTTCGCAAGATAGGAAGCATCATCAACGAGTGAGAAATAACTTGTATCTTGATAAGTTGCCGCATCAACCCAGTCAGAAGCATGCTGCTCGACGGCTTCTTGCAGTTGGTTCAAAACGTTTTCTGATGGTTCGAACGTGAACATCGCTTTTTTCGTATCTGGTTTGACGACAACCTCACCCGATGTTTCCTCACCCCAGGGGAATGAATTTTCAATCGAGAGTTTAATACCGTTCTTCGGGATTGGTCCATAGTTCTTCAAATCTGATACTCGTTCTGATGTCGATTTTCCATCAACAATCAAAAAGGCATCCGGATACGTCTGGTCGAGTTCGACCGCATTTCCTTTTAAAGTGATTTCGTATTTCCGATCTGCAGCGTCAAGCGTCAACGGATTGATTGTCACATCGCTCGACTCTTTTCCGTATTCGCCATCATACGCGATCTTGGCATCCGTCAATCCTGGATAGACGCCGTCCATCATGATGCCCTCCGCCGACGCTTTACTACTTTCCGTTCCGACCGGATTGACGAGCGTCACCTTCGTTCCTTTAAAATTACTGATGACTTCCGTTTTCACACTATCGAGGCGCAGACGATAATCCTTGAAGATCCCGAGCTGGCGACCACTCGCTACGATTTGACCAGGAACATCACTTTCGTTTTCTGCTTGAATCGACACACCGGCCATCAATAAATAATCCATGAATGATTTCTTTTGTTCCGGTGTCTCTTTTAAGGCATCTAAAAAGCGTTGCGCCATCTTCTGATCAACCGGTTTTCCGTTGAACTCCGTATGCTCAGCGAGTAATGTAGCGTCACCAGAGCGAATCGCATCACGGACCTTATTCGTCGTCGCTTCGACCGTGAACCATTGTGTCGCGAGTCCATAATAGGCACCACCTGCTACGACCAACAATCCAACTGTTAAAAGAACGGCTTTTGCAGACTTACTCATTTTTTTAGAGCGTACAGGTCTGACGTCGCGTTCTTTTTCTACAGGTTTTGCGTGTTCTACGTGATGTTCCAAGGCGTCACCGCAACTCGGACAAAATTTCAATCCACGTTTTGCAGCATCCGAACAATTCACACATGCCATATGTCCTACTCTCCTTCTGTTTTTTAATTTCATTTAAGTAAAAAATAGCCATAGAAAATAATAACACGTTTACTCGAAACTTACTATTTTTGTAAAAATAATTTTGTTTTCAGACTTCTTGTTGACTAAAATCAATATTTCAAAAGATTTTTTTACTTATTCTAAAAACGATTTATACATATTAAACGCTATCTTTCCCTCTAGTGTTCTCTTGATGAATGAATAAACTTAGGTGGAATTCATATCCTATAAACATATTCAATTATCCATTTTTTAAAATAATGAAATTCCAATTTATAGTCATGTATGCTATTTTTTATGTATAAAAGATATAAGGGGATAAAATAATGCAATCATCTACTAAACCAAAACGTAAATTCTATAAGAAATGGTGGTTTTGGTTAATCGTACTTCTTATTTTTGTAGCAGCAGGAAACAATTCAGAAGATCAGGCGACTCCAGCCAAAAAAGAAACATCAGCAAAATCAACAGAATCGACCACGAAAAAGCCTTCTACTACAAAGGCAGACGACACGGATAACGAAACGACTGCACCATCGAATTCAGAAGAGGACGAGGTTGCTTCGGAGGAAGAAGCTACTGTAGAAGATACTTCTACAGTAGAGACTGAAGTAGAAGACTCGACACCTGATGTTCCAACAGAATATCTGTCAGCACTAGACAAGGCGGAATCGTATGCGGAAACGATGAACATGTCAAAAGCAGCCGTTTCGAACCAGTTGACGTCCGATTATGGAGAGCAGTTTTCGAAGGAAGCTGCAGCTTATGCGATGGAAAACATGAGTTTTAATGATTGGAAATCAAACGCACTCAAATCAGCTGAGTCTTATTCCGAAACGATGAGTATGTCGAAGAAAGGCATCTACGCGCAGCTGACATCCGACAGCGGTGAGAAGTTTACAAGTGAAGAGGCACAGTATGCGATCGATACACTTGATGCCGACTACAACCAGAATGCACTTCAAAAGGCAAAGGAATACCAAGAGACGATGAGCATGTCACCTGAAGCGATTCGAGATCAACTCTCATCGGATTACGGAGAAAAATTCACAGCGGAAGAAGCGAACTTTGCAATCAGTCAACTGAAATAATAATTTTTACCCTGTTCTAATTTTGAATGGGGTGGTTTTTTATTTAGACTATCTCATTCGTTGTGCATGGTTGAAATGAATCCTCTACATAAAGATAACTGCACAAAAATACCCCTTGATCAATACTTGACCAAAGGGTATAAAAAATCTTCCTAATTCTATTACAAAATAAAATGTTAAACACTCCATTTTTCTTACATCGTGTGGAACAACATTAGTTTCTCAATTGCGAGACGATGTTGTCGTTCGATAACTCTTTATTCATTTTCCGAGTAATCAATAACTTCACGAATCGTTTGTTTAATACGATCAGAATGGATAACAGTACAACTAATCCAGCGACCATTATCAGAAGCGGCTGCATTCCCATGTATTTCCACATTCCTACTGCAAATAATGCAATCAGAGCATAGGAATACATATATATTTTTTTATTCATGGATTCGATGGTTGAATAAAATTGTCGAGAAATTTCTTTACTCGATAACCCGTTGATATATAACGACAACAAGTCTCTATTTAGTGTTTTGATCAGTGCATTTAAACTATTTCTATAGAAGATAAAAACGATAGCAAGCAACACTACTTGGAAGAGTATCAACAGATACATCGACATTTTAGATCCTGTTACAAGTTTTTCTAATCCTTCCGCTTGATAGTATACATATGCTTTTTCTTCATCAAACATGTTATTAAAATCTTGTACGAAATCGTAGATATGCTCTGTTTTCGTAATATTGACTAACAACGACTTAGCACTAGAGTAATTATCTGATTTACTTATTTCCTCTGCCAATTTCGCACTAGTTTGAGGTGCTAGATAACATTTATCCTTCAAAAAGAAGATACCTGAGCCCTCATAGTAGGATTGTTTTAAGGACAACGGTTTATTCTCCATATCCGTGAACTTCAACGTATTCCCTTTAAATGAATCAGGTAGTATGATTTCATTTCCTTTGACCGATTTGTGATAGTTGATGGCATCTCGCGTCGTTGGATTTAGCGTCAGACAGTTCATGAAATCCTGCTCACCATCACCATTTGAATATGATAATGGAATCTCATATTCATACGATAAATCTTTAACGTTATCCATCTTTTTTATCTTCTCTGTATCATACGAAAACTCACCGTTTTTACTGTATCCGTTGATGAGTACCATCGAAAGCCGCTCATTATTTAAAATGTTATTTCGAATATTTTCTGTTGAGATAAAGATGGTAAAAACAGAAAACAATAGTAAAATGATGAGCAGGAAGTTTAATGTAGTCAATTTTTTAAGCTGTTTCATATACTTCTTCTTCATGTAATGAAAAACGGTCATTTTCATATTGCAATTCCTCTATTCAATTCATTGAAATTAAATGTTTGATCCGATTGACCAACTACATAATTAGAATGCGTAACGATTAAGATGATTTTATCAGACTTAATTTCCTTTAATAAATCCATGATCATTTCAATGTTTTCTTTGTCTAGATTATTTGTTGGCTCATCTAGCAAAATCAATTTGTATTCAAAAATCATTACCTTTAAAAAAGCAGCCCGTTGCCGTTCTCCTCCTGAAAGATTGTTGACAGGTACGTCTAACTTCTTCGACATTCCGATTTTTTCACTGTATCGCTTTAATCTTTCTTCATCAATATTTTGATGATTAATTAACGATATGATTTCGAGATTTTCACGCACGGTTAATGCTTCAATGAGATTTAAATCCTGAAAGAAATAAGCGATTTGTTTACGTGCCTCATCAATCTTTTCTTTATTCGAAAAATCTAGCGTTTGATTGAACAATACTACTTCTCCATGCGTAGGAGCCTGTATCAACGACAAGATGTTAATCAAAGTCGTTTTACCGCAACCACTTTTACCAAATAGTGAATAAATGCCTGGCTTTTGAATTTCTAAAGAAAAGTCATTTAAAATTTCTTGATTTCCATAGCCGAAACTTACGTTATTTACGTTTATTGACATCATCGAATCATCGAAACCTCCTAGCAATTTCGTCACCCTCTAAAATATTTAAGATATTATTCAGGTAGACACTCATTTCGAATGAATAGTTTCCTGCTTTCTCACAATAACCAAGACCGCATTCTTTCTCTTTTATACGCTCTTTGATCTTCTCAGTATCCACTTTTAATTCATGCTCCGTGATCATACTGCTATACACATTCAAAACGACATAATCATCCTTTCCATCATATTTCAAGACAGTTGGAAATAATGACTTCACTTCTTTTTTCTGTGAAGAGGTCAATGTAAAGCTATCATAAATCAACAATTTTGTTAATAATTTGTTTTCTTCTAATAGATTCTTTTCATTAAAAAGATCATTTTCATCTTGGTTTTTTCCACAATAATATCTCTCCGATAGGTTGTGTAAATCTTTACAATTCACATCTGGAAACTCACTCAAATCTCGATTTTCATTTTTTAAAATTTGATCTATGACAGATATGAAGTACAAATTTTGTTGCGTCTTCTTTTCGCTTCCTAAGAGGGTATCGAGGCGGGAATTAATCACCTCGATGTATTGTTCTGTATGTTTCAATTTATTACTAGCAAATAAGTTAGACATCAGATACAGATTTCGAATACTGTCTAAAGAATGATAAAAACTAGTGTAAGGTTTATTTTGATTCAATAAGTTTACGAATGCTTTTTTTCCTGCATCGTTCTCCATAACCATCTCGACAATTTGTAATTGTATCCAGTATGTGATTTCATCACAAAATAGTAGTGTGATTTGGTTTTGTTCATTCTGATAGAGAGATTGGAGACGTTCTAACTTTATTCCCCATTTATGACTATCGTTTAATTTTAATGCTGCATACAACAAGATAGGACGGTTTGGATCCATCAAATCTTGATTAGAATATTCGTCAATGATTGTTTTTATCGTTTCTTTTGTCGGAGAAGTGCTTATATTAGAATCAAGTTCAAGCGATAGGAGTGTAAAGTATAAATATTCAATTTGATCACCTTGAACGGGTTGTCTCATTTGGTGAATATGCTCTTTTATGTCTTGAATCATGCTGACTTCTTTGATTGAATTTGCAGTTTCGTATAAAAAATAGAGATCAAAAAATGAGTCGATTTTTGAAATTTGTTTGCTATTCAATGTACCTTCACGGTTAAGTTGCATAACAATCAAGTCACAATAAAACTTGTTTCTCTTTTCATTACATTTTTGAATCGAATAGTTCTTTGACTTCTTTTTTAGAAAACGATAGGTACTGTTATTTTTAATAGCTGAAGATTCACTAAACTGACTATCTACTTCAAAGACAGAGCCACCATCTGATGTTTTTAGATAAGAAGATGCAGTCTTCACTAAGTTTGAATTATGTATATCTCGATTGATGAACGTTTCACCTTGGCTACAACCAGCTAATATGAATAAAAAACTGATACAAATAAGGATTATTTTTTTCATATGGTTTCGATACTCCTGTTCATAATACGAAAGGTTAGTGTAAAAAGAATGATTAAATTATGTTCGAATGATCAAATCTTTGCAGTAGCTGTATACGTTCGGTTGCTATAATCCACATGTATAGTCGTGTTCATCCCTAAATAGAGTGTCAATCCGCTACCACACACATTTCCTGAACTATAGTATGATTTACTCTTTGTTGATTTCGTGTACCCTGGGCTTGTTCCGCTACCGCTAACGCCGGCACCTGAGAATGAAACACTTCCTCCAACTGTCGTAAATGTGACGTGGTGCTTTAAACTTTTAAAGCCTGTCCGTGTAGTAGAACTATAGGCTTTATAATTTCCGCAGCCACTAAAATCAGAGAAGTAAGGTAAATCTGCTTTTGATGTGACACTGCTCACAGTTTTGGTCGCTCGGTAAGCATCTGCTTGAGGTGCGAAAGCAAGCGTACAAGCGAGTGTCGATACTGCAGTTAACGTAAGTACTTTTTTCATTTTACATTTCCTCCTAAATTTTCATTTCCTTTTACACTTACCCTTTCGTAAAAATCCTATCATAAATTTTCAGATAATAACCATCAAATTAGAAAAAAATTTCCATTTTTCGTTTTTCTACCATCATTTCTTTACCTTATAATTTATTTGTTTTTTATATATTATTTTGAAACACTCTTTAGTAATGGTGCTAAACTTTTTCTTCTGATAAGCAATGGATAACTATAAATAAAAAAGAGACCTCCCATTACGGAACCAAAAGTCACTCTTAATGCCTTAAATGAATGTCATCAATTCGTTGCAGACTTACCATTTTCTCTGATGTGAAGCAATCATACAACTTTGCCTTCGCATAAAAGAAAAGTTCTTTTTTGCTACTGTGAATTGTTTTTTTAGTAATTAGTATTTGACATGGTTTTGAAATAGGGACGAGCAACACCAAGATCATGACGAGTATGATGAACCCTGTCCATATCATTTGACGATTCCTTCTTTGTCACGGATTCCGACCAATGCAAAATTTATCCATTTTTATTTCATCACTGTGTTTCAAATTACATCAATCTACTTTTGAAATCTATTTTCTGTTTCTAATGAACAAAAAAACTCTCCTTAAAAAGGAGAGGTATCTGACGATCAATCAAGCGAAAAAATGCTCACGCGTTACTTCTTTCAAATGTTTTAGACTTGATTGATTACAAAAAGTACTAGAACAACTCCAATCAACAACAGCGAATCGTTCATTCCGTTATCCTATCTCCACCAGCCTTTTTCCTTGTTGTTTAATCGCTTCGTCATGCGTGACGAGGATGATCGTCTTTCCTTGATCGTTCAACTCTTGTAAGAGCGCCATCACCCGCTCCGCGTTCGCTTGATCAAGCGAGCCCGTCGGTTCATCCGCTAAGATGATGTCACACTGCTTCAGCATCAATCGAGCTAATGCGACCCGTTGCTGTTCCCCGCCTGACAACATGAAGACTTTTTGATCGATTTTGTCGCTCAGTCCAACAGAAGTCAGCACTTCTTCAATCGTCTTACCCGAGCGATAGCGTTTCTGAACGATCTCGAGATTCTGCCGGACCGTTTTTTGATCGACGAGTGCGAAGTTCTGAAATAAGAAGCCGAGCTTCGTCCGAAAGTATGCCAGTTGATTGCGCTTGTTCGTGATATCCTTTCTGTCGACGACGATCGTTCCAGTATCAATTGGCTCTAGCGCCCCAATCATGTTAAGCAGCGTCGTCTTCCCGCATCCACTTGGACCGGAAAAGATGACGAAGTCGCCCTGAGAAATCGTTAGCGATAGGTTTTCGAATAAGGTTTTCCCTTGAAACGACTTGGTCAGTTGCCGGATTTCAATCATAGATTACCCCCCTTTAAAATGCGCTGGACATTTGCCCGTTCAATCTTTCGAATCAGCCAAATCAGTAAGATTCCTTCGGCCAGTAGCAAGAGTGCTCCTCCAGTTAACAGTAGCCATGGCGAAGAAAACTCAAAGATATAGGCAGTAAGCGCTACAGCCAGTGTACTGACAAGCGTAATCCCCATCGTCGACACGATCAGGCTTCGGTTTTTCTGCCAGATGCTGTATCCCATCACCTTTTGAACCGACAACTCAATCGCATTCACTTGATACTCGAGGCGTAGCACCGTCCAGATGACGAGTAACTCCAGACTAAGAATCAGAATGACAAAGATCAGGTTCATGTTCATCAATCGTTTTGCTGCTTCCCAGATGCCAAGATACTTCTCCCACGCATTCGTCTGTAAGACGAGTTCGTTCGTCATCTGTTTCTCCGCCACATAGTCTTGAAAGGCTTCTTGGTCCAGGTCATACATGACGTCAGCCAGTAAGACATTTGACAGTTGTTTGGGTACTTTCGGTTGCTTTGCTTCATTGACGACGATGAGTAACGGATCATCGATGAGTCTACTGCCGCTAGTAAGATTTTGATCGATCGCGACGGTCTCGAAATCTTCTTGATAACGGACGACCGGATAGGAATCTGCGAGATACGCCGCGAGTCCGAGTTCACGAAGACCACTATCAATGGTCGACTTCGCTGGAATCGCAATCCCCTCTGGCGCAAAGAATGTCAGCTCATGCTTTAAGACGGAGGCACTATTCGCAAATTGTCCAGCAACTTCATCAAATGCCGTCCGATTCATCAAGACGGTCGGTTGATCTACCGTGAAGCTGTTAATCGGAGTGCTCAATGTCACTTTAAAGTCATCGTAAAAGCGTGTGTACAGTTCCGTCTGGATTTGTTCCGAGGTGTCGGAACTTTTCTCATCCGAATAGCGCGGAGACGTTACTTTGTGACCGATGTAAGTATACGAATAGTTTTTCTTCGCTTCAAAGAACGGACGTTGTTTATAGATCGTCACGGCTTCGGCGATGACCGTGATACTGCTTGAGAGCATCAAAATCGTCAAGAACGCTGTCACGAATTTCATTCCATATGTAAAGACAAGTAACTTATTCGACCGCTGACCGTTTGAGAACGCTTCTTTGATTGTCAAGCGTCGTAAGCGGAGATAGACCAGTCCGTTGACGACGAGCAATCCAACCATCAATCCACTGAACAGCACCAAGTATGGATCAATCGGCGTGAATGAACGGAGTGTCAAAAAGCTAACGATGAACGAAAGCAACAAAATGCAGGAGTCCATCAGAATCGAACGCGTTATCCAATAGGCTAACGATTCGCCCATCGATAGACGAACGAGCAATTCCTTTCTGACGACAGCCAGCTCATAGAAGGTCAGTAGCACGGTGATGATTGCAACAAGTGCGAATACGCCTAAGATACGGTAGAGTTCTGCCGACTCGTTATAACCAGGTTGCGGATGGTTTCCCGCGTATGTATCAATCAATTCCATCTTAAACGCCTTTACGGCAGCAGCTGAACCAATCCCGTAAAAGTTTGATGTATAAGCAACGGCAGGATGCTCGGATAACGGCTTGAACTGAAACGTGATATCACCGAGAAAGACGCTTTGATAGACCTGTTCTTCAATCGAGCGGGTAGCAAACATCGCTTTAGTACCCGCCGTTCCGTAAATCATCTTCGTACTCGAGAACGTCTGATTAGGCGTCTCTTCATAAGTGAAGACATCGACTTGATGTTTCGTCGCGGCTCGCTCGATATCTGCTAGCATCTGTTGTTCCGAAATCTTCGGATTCGGATAAATCGTCGTCGACACGAACGGTTCTGCGAATCCTTCAAGTGTCAGCATCCGACTCTCTCCAATGATGAACAGACTCGTAAACACCATCACGGTTAGAATCATTAACTTCAAGCGTTTCATCCGGTTTCCTCCCATCTTTTAGTAATACGTTCAGATTACCTTGAAACACGAATAACCAAAAGATATAATTTCCTAACGCAATCCAACAAAACGCGTCTTTTAAAAACAACAGCCATCTATTCCTTAAAATCAGCAGCTTCGCTTCTCTTTTGCGACTAGGAATCTAAGGACTGTAAGCGAATTAGGAAGATCGCCTCTTTAATTATCTTTTTCCCACGACTTACTCCCTATCTTTCGATTGGTAGAACGATACTGATTTCTTTTTTCGAACACCCTAGCGGATAAGTAGAGTTATCCGCTGGGCGCAACGCTCCATTTCTTCAATCATGCCAACGGTTTCTTTAACTTTCAAAGAGTGTAAGCCGTATGATTTCCCCTCCTTCCGTCCCTTCGCCTCAGATAAACCCGCATTCTCGCGCGATTGCTTTCAGGATAACTCTACTTATACTAAAACTACCGCGGAATACATAACAGATATGCATATCTGAAGAAACGGATACTCATGAACGACTTACTACGTAACTGGATTCCCCTCGTCAACTCCCTCCTGTCCCGCCTTTCGATCCATCCGAATGAACATGATGAATGCCGGCAAGCTGCCCTCCTCCGACTTTGGAAATCAATCGAAGAAGGAAAGGTCATGACCGTCACCTTCGCCCGGATCCGGGCAAAAGGAGCGATGCTCGACTACTTAGCGACCCGCAACCGGACGCTTGCGACCGAAGTCGCGGTCGAGACGATGCCAGAACTCCCTCGGACCCCAAACGTCTCCTTTCATTATCTCCTCAGCGAACTCAAGCGAGATCTGTCGAATAAGGAGTACACGTTTCTCGAAGCCTTAATGCACGGCACGGAAGAGACGCTCGGTTACTCACCAGCGCGACTGCGCTCATTAAAGTCGGAACTCCGGCAGAAAGTTCAGTTCCTCCTCGGATGATGACGTACTATCAAGAACGCTTACTCGTAATCATCGAACAGGCGGACTATCGTCCCTTGACGAAAAAAGCCTATCGCTCAGACGTACGGCATCTCTGTCGCCACGTCGAACGAATCGATCTTCCGTCCCTACAGCGATATGGCAAGTTTTTGCGCGATACTTACGCTCCAGCAACTGCGGCTCGACGACTACATGCTCTGTCAATCCTGTTCGATCAACTGGTCGCCGAACGTTCACTCCAGACGAATCCGTTGGCACGCGTTAAAAAACCGGTTCCTACGCCTCACCGGCGACTTGCCTTCACGTATGACGACGTCCATCGTGTCCTCGAGACGATTCGTGACGAGACTGTCTACGCCTTTAGCTTTCTTCTCCTGCACACGGGACTGCGGTTTTCGGAAGCCCGTGACTTACAGCTCGCAGATGTCGACTTTGCGCGCGATCAGGTACTCGTCCGGAGCGGTAAAGGTGATCAATCACGTCAAGTTCCGTTGCATCATGCATTACGCGATGTCCTGTCGCGTTATATTGAGACGATTCGTCCTGATGTCCTTCCACTGTTTTGTGAAGACAGCGGACGACCGGTTAATCCGGCAAAGTTTCGTCGTGTCCTAAAAGAAGCAAGTGAACGATACCTCGGACGGATCCTGCGTCCGCATGACATCCGAGTGACGTTCGCAACGACGCTTTATCACGTGCATCAGACGGATATTCTAACAATTATGCGCTTACTCGGTCACAGCGATGTTCGGACGACCCAGCACTACGTCCTACCATCGCACGACATTGCCCATACGTCAGTCAATCGACTCAAGCGGACAGACGATTAAGAACGTCCCGGACATGATTCGTCTGGCTACGGATGTATCCTTCCGTCGTCGAGATGCTGGCATGACCAAGCAGACGCTTTATATCGAGCAACTTCAGTCCTGCCTGCTGATAAAGATAGGTCGCATAGGCGATCCGCAGCATATGCGGACGGACGTGACGCTTTAAGGACGTAAATCCCACCTCGCGAAGTGCCTTCCTTGCCGCATGTTCATTGATCATCCGTCCCGTGACGGACTGAAACAAGTAGCCGACCGTGCGACCTGCTAGAAACAAAACGATCTTATCGCAAAGGGTCTCCCCGATCGGAACCGTCCGTGTTCGACCGCCTTTCCCGTGACGAACGTACAGTTCCTTCTTCGCTAGATCAAAATCCTGCACCGTCAACAAACGGGCCTCCATGAAGCGGAGGCCCGTTTGGCTGATCACCTCAAAAAAGAGGCGATAGGTTGGATCTTGAATCTGTCGAATCACGGGGATCAGCTCTTCACTATCATGATACGTCTCATCTTGGAGACGTTGATGAACGATGGGACGGATCTCGACCATCGGATTCTTTTTGATGCGTCGTCGCTCGACGAGGACATTTCCAAGCCGGTGTAAGACATGATAGCGTCGCAAGATCGTCGACGGCTTATAATGTGCTTTCATCCAGTGAAAGTAGCGTCGTAAGGACGCGACTGACCAATCGACCTGATGCAAACGCATTTGTCGAAGATCACTCCGGTATGCCTTGATCGTATGGGCTGACCGCGAGAAGTCGGTCAATAAATACTGATCGAGATAGTCATAGTGGGTCATAGCTGGTTCCTCCTTTTTGTAGGGACTGACGTGACAGCTGATGAAGCACACGATTGATTTTCGATGAAATATCAAGAATCGCTTTCCCTAAACAATCAATGAACGAAAAACAAAAATAAGGAAAAAAGTTACAATCGTATTGAATCTATTTTCTGTAGAGCAGGAGAGAACACATACCTTTCTTTACCCTGAACGACAGCGCATTGATTCTCTCCACTAATCGATAAAGGAGCTTACATATGAATACGGATAACGACTATCTTGGCAATCCATCAGATATTCTCGTCACGACGTATGTGACGGAAGAGGACTTACGCGACATTATCGCAATCGAATTCAGAGACTTCTGGCACCCGAAACTACGCATCACCCCACACGAGCTCGTGATTACCGGATCGACCGTCTCAACAGAACATCGATTTGCCCATCATAAACCGTTCACCCTCACGATTGCCCCGTTTCGCATCCGTCATAACATCATCTCGTTTCATATCTATGACATCAGCCCAGCGTCTCAAGAACAGACGATTTTGAATCTGCTAAAGGCAAACCCGAACTTGTCTTACAGCTATCACATGATTCATGTCCATCTTCAACCATGCGACTTCGGAAATCCGTTTTTCCATACGCTCCAGTATACGAAATTAATGGATCATAAAATCCTCGTCGGTCTCCATCTATAGTCGATACGCTTTGATTTTTCCTCACCCGTCAGATGTTATTTGAAAAAAATGTATATGATTAGATGAAAAAGGGTATTTAGATTACACCTTTATCTTTGATTAAACATTTCATTCTGCCGAGGTGACTTCTTCCATCATGCCAAACCATACGATGCATGCTCATACTGACTTTTTACTCGTCACGTTATCTTATCTGATTGCCGCAACATCTGCCTACATCGCGATTGAACTCGCGGGACTCGTCAAGACAGCGACCAATCGTTCGAAACATCTCTGGTTGATTGCCGGTGGATCGATTTTAGGTCTCGGCATCTGGTCGATGCATTTCGTCGCGATGCTTGGTCACGGTACCTTGAAGGATGCGACCTACTCGTTCCCGCTCGTCTTTCTGTCGGTCATCATCGCGATGACAGGATATATCCTTGGCTTTTATCTCGTTGCCCGCCGCATGTCTCGTGAATCATTCGTCCTCGGTGGTTTCTTAATGGGAAGTGCGATTGCCGGCATGCATTATGTCGGGATTGCCGCTTTACAGGGAATGACCCTGCAGTATCACACGGGTTACGTCTTACTCTCGATCTTGATTGCGATTGCTGCTTCTTGGACCGCACTTTATATCGGTTTCTTTTCGCGTTACGCGAAGCAACAGATGCTGGTTCAGACGAAAGTCTTCTTTGCTCTCATCATGGGTATTGCGATCTCCGGGATGCATCACGTTGGCATGCTCGGTTTAGAGTTTCAGATGATTCCATCGTTTACGAGTGATCAAGTCATTGAACCAGCAATGCTATTGACGCTTGTCTCGATCGTCACGCTCTTTTTGTTCATCGTTTTCTTCGCTTCCGTCTTGTTTGACCTCCGATTACGTAAACGTGACTTCATCCAAGCGACGATTCTTGAATCAACTGAAGATGGTGTCGTGACGACGAATCCTGATGGTCTGATCCAATATGCGAACTCGCTGTTCCATGATTTTTTCCTGAAACGTCACCCATACTTATCGGAACATGACGCTACGTTACGTCTTGATGTTCCCGATCATACGAAACAGATGCTACGCGTCGAAGAACATATCCTTGAAGTCGTCAATCATCCGCTAAAAGGTGAGAACTTGAATCAGACACTGTGGTTCTTCCGCAACGTCACGGACCAAGTCTCGTCCCAGCAGCAACTTGAACACCTTGCCTTTCATGACCGCTTGACGGATTTACCGAATCGAGACAAAATCACGCTCTTCATCGAAGATCAAATCAGACAAGGAATTCCGGTATCCTGCCTTTCGCTCAGTATGGACCGTTGGCGTTCTCTGAGTGATATGCTCGGACATAAAGGTGTTGAGAGTCTATTGCTGCAGATTGCAGAACGTCTCCAAGCAACGATTCACGCGCGTGATGTCCTAGCACGTCTTGATTCATCGGAATTCCTTGTTCTCCTCGTTGACGAACGCAGTCATCTGGCGACTCAAAAAGCTGAGAAGTGCTACACTGCCTTATCGCAACCATTTGATATCGATGGAACCGTCATTACGCTGACGATGCGCGCTGGGATTAGTCATTACCCAGAAGACGCAACAACAGCCGAAGAACTGATCGAGTATGCAAAACTAGCACTACACGCTTCGTTTACTGAAGCGTAAAACACGATCAAGGAATTTAAGGTCGAGAATCGAAACGATATCTTACGGACCGTCCAGATCGAAAAATTCATGACCGAGGCACTCGAAGCAGAAGCCTTCGAGCTCGTCTATCAACCAAAGATTGCAGTAGCTACGGAACGCATGACGGGTGTTGAAGTCTTAGCGCGCTGGACGAACGATGAGCTTGGGTTCGTCACCAGCCGAGTTCATTCCCGTCGCTGAAAATACAGGAGCAATCCATGCTCTTGGTGACTGGGTACTACGAACAGCCTGCCTACGCTGGGTCGCGTGGCAAGACTTGACACCGGAACCATTCTCGATTGCTGTCAACGTCTCCCCACTTCAGTTCGCGAGTCAAAAGTTCTTACGTCGCGTCGAAACAATTCTCGAGGAGACAGGAATGAATCCAGCATACCTCGAGCTCGAAATCACGGAGTCCGCCGCCTTATCGTATGAGACGGCGACCTATGAAAAATTAGCACGACTACAGGAACTCGGTATTCGTGTTTCCCTCGACGACTTTGGTACTGGGTATTCGTCCTTTAAACAACTTCGTTCATTACCGATTCAGTTATTGAAGATTGACCGTTCATTTATCAGTTCGTTATTTGACGGTAAGAATCAACAAGCGATTGTTCAATCGATGATTCAACTCGGACATAACCTAGAGATGGAAGTCTTGATTGAAGGTGTCGAAACAGTCGAACAAGCAGATTGGCTTGCTCGAGAAGGTTGCGATTATTTCCAGGGCTATTATTTTAGTCGACCGTTAAAGGAAGAGGATTTTTTTAAGTATTTATGGACTTTTCATTCAATTAGACATTTGAAATAAATAAAAAAAAGCTACTAATAAATAGGTATTAGACTACCTAACCGATTTGTGTTTAATATAATACGTTTCTGAAAAATATTTTTGTTCTCCGGTCATGAACGAGTATTTCGTCATCGTCCAAGAATAAGCACCAACGACACTATTTTCATCACAATAAACATCCATGTAAGTGGTTAAGTGATGTCCACGCTGTCGCATCATCCATGTTTAATTAAAATCGACAGATAGATTTTTTGTTATATTAAAACACTTAATTTATAGTGTATTGCGCTTAAATGACAAATTTTCAGTTTGATTTTTTCAGAGAACACACTTTCACTTACTTTCGTAAAAAGCAAAAAGCAGTACGAGTCTTTATTTGAACTGAGCCCCGTAATATGGACAGTTTAATAAAAAGACCACGTCTTCTATGCTGCGATTAGATGATCCCGATATTGTTTGAGGGCACTGAAAAACCTGCGCTCTCTTCGAGAGTAATCACGAGGAAAGGCGATTGGTTCGACTGAGTCGATTCAATCGTCTTTTTTCTTTGCCATTAGTCTGTTTTTTCTTTTTGGAGGCTGATAATTCGCTTCAAGTTGACCGCGATGATCGCCATCACGCTCTGCAATGTCATGCCTTTTAGGTCTGACGTTTTGTTTCGCGCCAAACCATACGTATTCTTCAGTTGATTGTTCTTGGATTCAATCGCGTATCGTTTACGACGATACGTTTTGAATTCGTCAGTCTGTTCGTACTCAAGCTGATCGCTGTGCTCCCTTGACTTCAACGATACGCTATACGTTTTAGATTTTGCCCCATCTTTATAACATCCTTCGCGCAACGGACAACATTTACATAGTACGATATCGAAAAAGTGTGTCTCTTGTTGACTTGCACCTACATTCTTTTTGCCTGTTCGAGACTTTCGGACGGCCATGTGCCCGGCAGGGCAGACGTAGCGGTTTGCATCTTTATTATAGGTGAACCCCTCAGCTCGATTCGTGGAGACAGAAAAGACCCGTGGATTCAATGGAGCGACGAGCTTACATCCTTGCGAAGCGACAGAAACTAGGTTCTCACGACTAGAATAGGCAGAGTCACCCACAATGTAGTCGAACTCGGCGCCAGCTATATGGCTCTTCTCAACCAGGCTGGTCAGTTGAATGCCATCTGCCGCTTCGTCGGACGTCACGATAACAGCTGTGATCACGCCATCCTCGGTCATTGCGAGATGATGTTTGTAACCAAAGAACGAGGAGTCAGCGCTTTTATGCCCGGTCCGGGCATTCTTGTCCCTTGATACCCGCAACTCGAAGTGTGCATCCTCCGTCAGTTCACGGACACGGTTCACCCGAGCCCGAATGTGCTCCCGTGATATCAATTCAGGCATTTCGGATTCAACAGTTTCAGCTACAGCGAGCGCATACGCCAAGAGTTGGTCGATATCTGCTTCATCCACTTTCTCTGGGAAACGTCCTTTCGTGTTGTCATTTTCTTGATAACATGCCTGCCGAAGCCGTTTCGCCTCTTCGATGACAACCTGCTTAATCGGTTTTTGTCCGTATCGAGCACGAGAATGGGTCGAATCAACAATCAACGTCCGACTATTTAGAACGCCCATCTCTTTTGCGATCCGTACTGTGTACGCAATCAACTGATCGAGTAGCTCGTCATTATCCATACGCTGACGCCGGAATTTTGTGAGCGATGAAGGATTAATGACATCCTCCTCCGGTGCCAAATCCAAAAAATATTTATAGGCAAGATCAGTTTTCGCCCGTCTGACGAGGTCGACATCGGACAGGTTTGAGTAGGCTTTCAGAAATAGATATTTAAACATCCGAACGGGATGGACCGCCATCCGTCCGTTATCATGGCAATACGTGTCCGCGAGCAATTCTGTAATGAAATCAAAAGAGACGAGGTCGTGAATGAGACGTAACTCATCATCCGCGGGGATTAACAAATCATAGAGAGCCCGATAAGGGCTCGGCGGCATATTCGGCAGGTCGGGCATCATCGAAATCGCCTCCAAATGTATTGATTTCAGCCAGTATAGTCTGGAATGGCATTCATGTACAGTAACCTCGTAGCAAAAGGCTGGTCGATCGAAAAATAAGAACAGAGGAGCATCGGTCCCTTCGGGACGACGCTCCTCTGTTTAAATTATATGAGGTTTTTCAGTGCCTTCATATTGTTTCGGGGTCATCTTTTTTAGGTTCCATTGACCGCGTTCGTAGTTGTAATAGCTGATGTAGTCCCCGACCATCTCTCGGACCTCCTCGATTGACTCGCACGAACGGTTGGCGACATAGTCCTTCAAATGACCGAAGAACGATTCGATCGGTGCGTTGTCGAGACAGTTGCCCCGACGGGACATGGACTGAACCAGTCCGAGGTCGCCAATGAGTCGCTGGTAGCCCGGATGGGTGTAGTGGAAGCCTTGGTCCGAATGAATCATCGCCTCAGGATGTCGATTCCCTTGGAGATGCTCTTCGAGCTTTTTCATCGTCTGAAAGACGAGGTCCATACGAAGATCCGTGGATAGTTTGTATGCCACGATCTCGCGTGTGGCGACGTCCTTCACACAAGACAGATAGACGTTCTCGCCGGAGGCGATGGGGAGATAGGTGATATCGGTCACGAATACCTTCCCGGGCTCGCTCTGCCGGAACTCGCGGTTCAATCGGTTCGGCACGACGCGGTGCTCGTGCGTCGCCCGAGAGAGCTTGCGATAAGGGTTCATCCTCCGGATTTTAGTCACGATGTTAAATTTGCGCATCAGTCGGAGAATCCGTTTATGGTTGATCGGGAAACCGAGGGTGGCGAACACCTCCATGTACAGCCCCCGATAGCCGACTTTGCCTTTATGGCTATCATGGATGCTCTTGAGGAGTGTCGCATCTAGATGATCACACTCTTCTCGTAGGGAATCCGCCTCGGAACGGTTCAACCAAGCGTAATAGCCACTGCGGCTCACTCCGGCAATCTCACATAGTGGGCGGACGAGATTCTTAATCTGTGCGATGCGGATGACGGTGTTGATGACCTGATATTTCTCTGCTGGTGTCAGTTCGGACGTTTCGCCTGCCCCTCTAACTGCTCTAGCTTTTTTAAGAGCTCGTTCTCTGCCGTCAGGTATTTAATCCGTGCCTCTGCCTTCGCCAACCGTCTCTCCATCGACTCGTCTGTCTTCGGGCGTCCGCCTCCCAGAGCCTTTCCACGTTTGTCGTTCCGGAGACCCTCCTCTCCGTCTTTTCGGAACGTTTGGCGCCAGCGAATCAACGCAGAATGCGCTTTTCGTTTCCCGATCACCGTCAGGTCGAATCCGGCCTCCGTGAAGATTTGTTGAGGTCCCTTTCCTTCCATATTCTCACGTACGGCCCTGACCTTGAACTCGGTCGTGTACTGGATCGAGCGTTCTGATACGGAAGCGACGTTCAGATTTTCTTCGAGCTGATTGATTTGGGTCATAGTGAAGATGATTTTACTCATGATTGTTTCTCCCGTCTGATTGAATAGGTTCATTATAGCGATTCGTATCCACACGAAAAACCCCGAATGATGCACTTTTTTTCAAGTGTCTATCATTCGGGGTTCAGTTCAATTTATGACTAGTACTGCTTTTAAATTCAATTGATATTTTTTAATTTACAGACTCTTAACATTCTTAATTATTTATCAGAAGGTAGATTTTCTTTTATAACTTCATAAGTGTATCTCAAATTTTTTAATGGGAGTAAAAATCCAAAAAAAGCATATGATGAATTGAATAAATTTTTTAAAAAATCAATCGGTTTAAATTTAGTTATAAAAAATAATCTAATTAATAAGTAAAGCGCTATAAAGCCTAAAAATAAAGTAAAGCTATTTACTTTAAAAAGACCCAATGTAGAAATAAACACTATAACAAATATCCAAAAACTTAAGGACACATAAAGAGAGTAGTTTAGAGCAAGAAAGTTTCTGTTTAATGACCCGGATCTTAACGCTTGACCAGTATAAATATATCTAAGGTTAAAAAATTTTCCTAAAAGAGTTTTTTTACCATATTTTATATTATGTTCAATCATTTTTTGATCAGTATAATAAATTATTTTATCCATAGATAAAATTCTGGAATAAAACTCCATCTCTTCGTTTGTTTTTAATTTTGAATTATAACCGCTTAATTCATCAAATGATTTTTTATAAATCATAAGAGCACCACCAAATTTTTTTGCTGGACCTACTTTGTTGTTTTTGGAATATACATTTTTTACCCTTTTATAAACTTTACCGGTTTCATCGTAAAATAAATCGTCCCTTTCTCCTACATAGCCAATAATTTTGTCATCTGTTTTTTCACCATTTAGTACACTGTTAATAAATTTTTTGTCAAGCTCCATATCACCATCCAAAAAAATTAACCATTCACCTTGAGAATTTTTAGCACCGATATTCCTAGCAAGTGCTGCTGTATAAAAATTACTTTTAAGCTGAATAACTTTAGTATCATTTTCATTAGAAATTAATATTTTTCTCATTTCTTCTAATGTGTTATCTGAAGAATTAGAATCTACAAATATTATTTCGTGACTAAACGATTTACACGCTTCCTTAATACTGCTATAGCATCTTTTTATGCCTATTTCTTCGTTTTTTGCAATTACAATCACACTAATTTTCATTAAATTCTCCTTCTACTCAATGCACTATACCATCCTACAGCTAGCATGAATAATAAGCCTGTTTGCAAATTGAAAAATAAAGACGTTGAATATAACGAAATGGAAATCATAAAAATAATATTAGAGTACACTATAGATTCACTAAGGTTTTTATTTCTAAATATATTAATTTGTGCTTTAAAAAATTCTATCAAAATTAAACTTAGAAAAAGAATCAACCCCATAAGACCGTTTCTATAGAGGATAAACAAATAATTATTGTCAAAAACTCTTACTTCTGCTTTGTTAGGACCATTACCGAAAATAATACTTTCTTTCAAATCTTTATTGTTTCGATCCCAAATTTCAAATCTTTCATTTAAGGATTCACTTGTATTTTGAAAATCTAATACTCTCGAAAATATAGATGGAGTACCTGAGTTTTGAGCGTAATTATTGCTAGAAATTAAGTGCATAAAAGTAATTAATAACGGGACCGTAATAAATAATATTTTTTTTCTAATAATTTTACAAAAAATGAAACCATACAAATTGTTGTAAACAAAACCTAAAAGTAAAACTACAAATGCCGTCCTAGATCCTGTACTAAATACGCATAGTACTATAATAAGTAAATTTAATATCAATATAAAATTATTTTTTTTTGACTTTGACATTAGAAGTATATAATAAAAAATATTAAATATTACACTCAAGAAAATCCCATAATAATTTGGATTCGCAAACATCGTAACTGTTCTTATAGAATATGCAGAAATACCTCTAGATTTTTCAAAACTATACACAAAATCTAAGAAATTTAATAAAATATTTTCATAGTATATTTCAATAAAATTTATTGCATAAAATATTATCATTATTACTTGTATAAACTTAAAATCTAAGTGGTTTAATTTATAGTCTTTAATATTAAAGTAACTAAAAGTTATCAAATACGTAAAAATATAGATAATCATTCTGGTTAATTCGAATGCATCATTTAAAACTACTACCCCTTTATAAAGAGATATGACTAAACTTATTTGATCGGATACACTCATTAGTATTAGTAATATAAGCGGTGCTGTAATAGTTATATTCCTTATTTTATTTAAAATTATAAATAAAGTTATAACTATTACTATATAACAAATTAAATCACCTAACCTCATTCCTATAGATTCTCCCAATATGTTTGTTGGTGTAAATCTAAAAAGAATTATAAAAAATAAAAAATGCACTATATTTAATTTATTTTCATTCACCGTCAATTCCATTAATTATCTCCTGTAAGTGATTACTCCAACGATATTTTTCTGAAGATTGTAATGCATTATTTTTCATTTTATTATGTAATTCTCTATTATTTTTTAACACTGATACTTTACTTTCTAGATCCTGAATATTATTTTCTATGACGAATCCATTATAACCATTTTCAATAATTTCTTCACTCGCAGTGATTACATCTGAACCATTACTTTTCAAACCAATTACTGGTAAACCAGATGCAAGCGCTTCTAAAAAAACATGTCCAAATCCTTCATAAGTACTTGCTAATATAAATAAATCAGCGGATAAATAATATAACTCCGTCTCTTTTTTATATCCAAAAAAAGTAACTTTTTTATTTATTTTATACTCTATGACTAATTTTTTTAAGCGCTCTTCATCTTCTCCGGCTCCAACTATAAATAAATGAACATTAGTCAATTTTGTATTTTTAATCCACTTAAGCAATAAAACAATATTTTTTTCAGCTGATAATCTACAGACTGTAAGTAAAATAAATTTATCTTTAAATTCACTTTTTATAGATTTAATTATTTCATTGTTTTTTCTGTTATTTTATATTTTTCAGTGTTTACTCCTGGATTTATAACTTTTATATCTTTTTGTTTCAAATTATAGTACTTTTGAACTTCTTCTTTTTTGGAGTTACTCAAAGTAGCAAGTTTTATATTTGAAATAATCGCTTTTTTTTCAAAAAATTTTATTTGACTTTGAATTATCATGTAGTAAATTTTCTTTATAAATTTACTATCTTTTATAATGACTCTTTGATGTACAGGCGCTAACAAAGGTATTAGAAATATACTATTATCAATTAACTTTTTATTTCTACTCATTGCAATGGCAGCAGCAAAATAAAAATGACGGATAATAATATAATTCTCTTTTTCAATTTCAGTAAAAATTTTATTTTGATCAATTAATAACTTTAGATATTTAATTGTATAATAAGGAGTAAAAAGTTTTTTTAAGCCACTAACTTTAAATTCTATAGAATTATATGAAATTGATTTAGTATTTATAAAACTATCATTATTTAAGTATATCAATTCACTTTTATATTCATTATTGAGCTCTACTTCTTTTGATATATTATCCATGTAGGAAACTAATCCACCGTAAGATGGTTTATATGCATTTGAAGCTATATAAATTTTTTTCATATTTTCCCCTTAATTTTTTTAAAACTATTTATTACTGCAGAAAAATATAACTTTTTCTTTGTAACTGTATGATTTTCATAACCTGTATAATCTTGAGTTGCTATTTTTAATAATACGTTTGATACTATATTAGAAATCTCCTTTTCTTTGTTCTCATCTAAAAATTTTTCAGATTGATTATATTTTAAAACATAAGATAAGGAATGAGCTACCCATGCATCTGATCTTGGATAAAAGTTCGAATCTATTACGTTATATGATTTTTTTTCTACAATTGGATAGAAGTACTCACCATTCCAAAAATGATCAGTTAGTGTGTTTACCATGATAGATATCTTATCATTAATTTCATTTTTATTGACAAATTCAAAACTACTAGCTTCTATTAAACCTTTAATAACAGAAGAATATCCCCAAGAATTAATAGTTCCACTATGTTTTCCGTTAACAATTACATATGATAACGTTCCATCATCTTCAATTTCAGTTGTAAGATATTTTGTAACGCCCTCAACAATTTTTTCATTAAATTGATCTTTGAATTTTTTTAAAGAAAAAGCATGATATCTTAATTGTTGACCAATATGAAAATTATCAATTTTAGTTTTTCTCGGATTATCATTTATATAAGGTGAATTTTGCCAAAAATATGGCCAGTATAATCCATGACCATTTTCTTCAAGGTTTGTATACATAAACTTATTCATCTTTATTAAAGTTTCTTTTAATTCTTTATTGTCTTTATCAAAACGATCTATATAATTTGCTAATGCTCCAATTGTGAAAGATACACCGTTGGTAATATGGATATTTGTAGTAGTCAACGGAGCATACGGTATAGCACTTCCATAATCGAAATTTACAAGATGCTTTTCTATCCATTCAACTGATTTTCTACAAGACTTCATAATTTTCTCATTAAGATCATTATCTTCTTTTTGATTTATATCTAAAATTTTACTTAACTCAACTAATGCAAATAGGCTAACTAATTCAGGAGTAGTAGATTCTTTTTTTAATTTCTTTACTATGTTATGGCCAAAGATAAAATTATACCCTATATCAAAACCGCCATCCGCATTTTGATGATTTAATAATTTATATCCTATTTTCATTGATTCTTTTTTAAATTTTAATTCATTAGAGATAATAAACATATTAATATTTGCCATTAAAGATTCATACATAGTTTGTGAACTTAAAATATTCGCTTCAGGTGAATTTATAAACTTAATAATTTTATTTTTCATTTATTCTCACTCTTTCTTTTCAAAGGAATTCCAACATATATTTCATTTTCAATTCTATCGAAATTATTTCCTATTGCCCCTGATGCTACACAAGTACCCTTAGGAATTGTAGAACCTTTAGTGATTACTGAATGCGCAGCTAACCAACTACCATAACCAATATAAATTTCTTTTGAGTCATGTTCTCCATATCTATAACTACCTTTTTTAATAGTATGATTTCCAGCTGATATACAGCAATATGGTCCTATAATTACTTCATCATCTATGAATATTGGTTTTATAGGATTGATCCAAACACCAAAGCCAATAAAAACATCGTTACCAATTGAGATATTCCAAGGGTTAATAAGATTTGTGTTCTTACTAACTTGTAGATTTCTCGCCTTTTTTTTCAAGAAAATATTTAAAAAATTCCCTCTTATTCTATTACCGAATGTATTATCTGGTAAAAAGTTCAAGGCGCTCATGCCAAATGAATATATTAGTTGGATTATCTTTTTCATTGTTATCCCCTACTTTTTATTTTTATAAATCCCAAAATAAAATCTAAATAATATTTTTTAAACAGTAAAAATGCTAGAATTACACAACCTATAATCAGATAGCCCATACCTTGAATTAGCAAAATTCCTGAAAGGCTAAATAAAATAACGCCACTTACATATTTACGATCAATGGGTATTTCTAAATTTAATTGTTTCAATATTAAACGGTATATAACTTGTCCTATGATTGCTGCTACTAATTTAGCAATAACAACACTATATATACCCCAAAATTCTACTGTACTTAATACAATAGTTACTTGTATTACAGTAGTAGCAATTGAAAGTAACAATAATCCTTTATTTTTTTTAAATGAATTAATCAATGCATTACTTATGGAACTAGGAACTGATATTAATTTTATTAATAGTAATATAAAATAAATAATTAAATATTTATCGAATTCTTGCATATAGCCTAATCTTAAAATTAATTCCATTATAAGCATTAGTAACAAGCCTGTCATAATTGAGAACGAATAATTATTGTTAAGCATTTCCTTGTAATGATTTTTTATTTCTTCCAAATTATTATTTAATTCATTTTTTAATTTAACAAATGTAGGTAAAGCAACACTATTAAAAATTTTTGGTATAAAATCCATTAAAAAACTAATTTTTAATAGTGTGAAGTATATCGCTAAAGTAGTTAAAGAAAAATATTTACTTATAATAATTTGATCAATTTTTTCATAGGTGAATGATAACAAACCTAGGGTAAAAGCATAAAAATTGAACTTTATTACTTCACCAACATTAAATATGTAGTTGTCTTTATTATAATCTATTTTTCGGGGTTCTTTCAGATAAATTATCCATAAGCTTACTATTAAAATACTTATAGATATAAATAAGGAAATTTTCATACCGTTTATTAAATCATGTGTCCCTAATATAAATATAATCCCCAAAAAGATTACTATTCTTAAAGGATTAAAAATTTTTTCGAACACAACTGGAGTCAGTAAAGATTTTTCAGATTTAAAAATAGCAATGGAAATATAAAATAACATCCATAGAGATAAATACATAAATAGTATAAAATCATTTCCAGTTATTAGGTTAAACATCGATTCTTTGAGAGGTTTAAATACATCAAAGGATATAAATATAATCAAAAAGATGAATGAGGGAAGTAAATTAATTGCAACTATTTTTAGTTTATCCTGAATTTTTTTACCTTGCATAAAAATAATAATGCTATTTGCTCCGCCAAATAGTATCACTGAAAATATAAATGTACTTGCTAATTCTATTTGAGCTAATAATGCTACTAAATTTTTATTGATATTATTTAAAACTAAGATCTCAATTAGGGTAACAGGTAAAATAAATATGGTTATTAAGAAATTAATATTAATTATTCTTTTATTATTTGCTTTGTGGTCTACTTTCTTTTCAATAACCATATTTTTTTACCTTACCTTTTCTATTTTATAAACTTAAATATTGTACTTTATTCATATCAAGTAGATTTACATCTACAGCACTTTTGATATCGAAGAAAATAAATTTGTCATTTTCTTCTGTTAAATTATTTAGTAGCATTAAAATTTCATTCACATACTCTGTATGGGGAACTGCTAAAATAATAACATTTGATTTTTTTAATTGCTTCAAATCTAATAATTCTAGATTATATTCTTTATAAAATTCTTCGGAATCAGCATTTAAATCTGCTAACTGTATATCAATATTAAATTCTGTCAAACTATTTATTACGTCAATTACTTTTGTATTTCGAACATCTGGTACATTCTCTTTAAACGTAACTCCTAAAATAGTAACTATTGAATTTGAAATATCCATTTTACTTTTTATCATATTTTTCACAATTTGTTCTGCAACATATTTTCCCATGTTATCGTTCAGTTTTCTTCCTGCTAAAATAATTTCAGGGCTATATCCTATTTGTTCAGATTTAGAAGTTAGATAGTATGGATCCACCCCTATGCAATGACCACCTACTAGACCAGGTGAAAAGTTTAAAAAATTCCACTTAGTAGCCGCAGCTTCTAATACATGTTTTGTATTAATGTTCATCTTATTGAATATAATTGACAGTTCATTCATGAATGCAATATTAATATCTCTCTGTGAATTTTCAATAACTTTTGCTGCTTCTGCTACTTTAATAGAGGGCGCACGGTGTACACCAGCTTCGACTACACTCTCATAAACTTCTGCTACAATATCAAGTACTTCAGGCGTCTGTCCCGAAACAACTTTTATTATAGATTTAAATGTATGTATTTTATCACCTGGATTAATACGTTCTGGCGAATATCCAACAAAGAAATCTTCACCACACTTTAAACCAGACATTTTCTCTAAAACAGGTACACAATCGTCTTCTGTTGCACCAGGATATACTGTAGATTCGTATACTACAATTGTTCCTTTTTTAAGTGCTTTTCCTACTGTTTCTGATGCTTTTAATAATGGTGTTAAATCAGGCGTTTTACTGTCATCTACTGGTGTCGGAACTGCTACGATAATAAAGTCGCATTCACTTAATTTACTAATTTCATTTGTGTATATGACATCAGATTTTTTTAAATAATCGCTTTCTACTTCATTTGTTTGATCTAACCCATTCTTTAATTCATCTAATCTTGATTCATTAATATCAAAACCTACAACTTGCTTACTCATTCCGAACTCTACTGCAACAGGTAATCCTACGTATCCTAATCCAACAATTCCGATTGAACGATCTTTTGCTGGCAACAAAGGTACAATTGTACTTGTGCTATTTCTTGTGCTATTTAAAGTATTCATTATTGTGTCACTCCTGATTCGATAGTTTTTTCGTAATAGCTAACGTACCATTCAATAAATTGATCAATTCCATCTTGAATTTTTGTTTCTGGCTTAAATTGAATATCATTGATTAAATCTTCTACATTAGCAAAAGTTTGTGGAACATCACCAGCTTGAAGGGGCAAGAACTTCTTCTTTGCAGTTATTCCTAATTTTTTTTCAATAGCCTCAATGAAATCTAATAGTTTTACCGGACTATTGTTTCCAATGTTATAGACACGATATGGTGCGTAGCTTGTTCCAGGATCCGGGTTTAGCCCACTCCACTTTGGATTATGCTTTGCAGGTTGTTGTGTCAATCGAAAAATCGACTCTACAATGTCATCTACAAATGTGAAATCACGTAGCATATTTCCGTTATTAAAAACATCAATTTCTTTACCTTCTAAAATAGCTTTAGTGAATAGGAATAATGCCATATCTGGTCGTCCCCATGGTCCATATACCGTAAAGAATCGTAATCCGGTTGTCGGTAAATTAAATAATTGGCTATATGTGTGTGCCATTAATTCGTTGGACTTTTTGGTTGCTGCGTATAAACTCATTGGGTGATCAATGTTATCGTGAATAGAGAACGGCAACGACTCATTTGCGCCATATACCGAGCTGCTTGAAGCATAAATTAAATGTTGAATATTGTGATGACGCGAACATTCTAAAATATTCATGAATCCAACAATATTACTGTTAATATACGCATGGGGATTTTTCAAGCTATATCTTACACCAGCCTGCGCAGCTAAGTTGATTACCACGTCGAATTCTTCTTGTATAAAAATGTCTTGCATAGAAGATAAGTCTTCTAAATCATTTTTATAAAATGTAAAGTTAGGATGATCAATAAGTTCCTTCAATCGATCTTCTTTTAATTGTACGGAATAGTAGTCATTGACGTTATCCAGACCAACTACTTTGTTTCCTTCTTTTAATAAGCGCTTTGAAACGTGAAACCCAATAAATCCTGCGCTTCCTGTCACTAAAATTTTCATACTTCTTCCCCCATTAGCTCTTTAAATCTATTAATTTGAAAATCAACAATTTTTTCTTCATTATATTTTTCTATAGCAAGTTGAATCGAATTTTGCTGAAACCTTTGTAAGACTTGTAAATTTTCCGCTAAATAAATAATTTTTTTAGAAATTTCAGATGGAGATTTTAATGGAACAATAAATCCATTAGAATTGTTAATAACTTGTTCTCTACAGCCCCTAATATCAGTAGCAATAATTGCATTCCCCATCGCCATAGCCTCTATAATTGATCGAGGCATGCCTTCTCTATATGAAGGCAAACAATAAATGTCACTTATAATTAACAAATCATTTATATCTTCTCGTCTACCAGTAAAAATGATGTTTTTATTTTTTTTATATTTCTCAATTTTCTTCACTGTCTCTAAATCGCGTTCACCTGGAGCCAAGTCCCCTATTATCAATAATTTAATTTTGATATTATTAATCATTTCAAACGCCTCTAATAAATCAATAATGCCTTTTTCTTCTACTAAGCGCCCAATAAAAGAAATTACAATCTCATTTTCGGATATTTGAAACTGATGTTTAATCGATTTAATTTTTTTTGTTGAATATTTCTGTATATTAAATTTGTTTTCAAGGTCAATGCCATTACCTATGTAGTCAATTTTCTGCTTAGGAAGAAAATTCTTGAGAATAGCTAGCTCGGTATCTTCTTTTGATTGAACAAATAAATGCTTTGTAAAAAATTTAGCCATAATTTTTTCTATACTAAAGAAAAAATTATACTTTAACTTGCTCATTTCATCATGGAAATAAAATCCATGAGCTGTATAAATCACATTTTCAATTCCTACTAATTTACAAGCGATTCTTGTAATAACAGACGCTACTGGTGCGTGAGTATGAACAATATCAGGTTTTTCTTTTTTTAGTATCTTCATAATTTCAAAAATAGAAATAATGTTAGAAAGCCCGATATTTCTTCCGATTTTTTTATTAATTAATCTTACTCCTGTATTTTCAATAACTTGTCCATGATTGTTAACTTCACATATTGCGACTACTTCAATGTTTTGCTGTATACATTCTTTATTTAAAGCTCCAAGCATATTGTGCATCATAGTATCTACAGATGTGATTTGTATGACTTTCAAAATCTAGATCTCCTTAATATAGAATCTTTTATTGTTTTTTTAAATTCTACTAATTGGTAATTATCTCTATAAGTTGATAATGAATGATCATAAGCTAAATTTCCGAATAATTTTTCAATTACATTTACTCTTTGACTTAATCTCAATATTAAAAAATTAAAAGCAGTAGTTAATATCATTTTTCTTTTATAAGTATTTGCGATTTCTTTCACTAAATTTGATGTAGAGACGTATTCTTTGTTTTGTGGAAAGAACATTCCTTTATCTTCGTTCAAAATTATTAACTTCAAAAAGTTAGATAAGTTATCGATAAACAACATACTTCTTTTATTCTCAATATAAGGAAATAAAAAAGTTAAAGGTACAGCTTTTTTTAGTAATTCAAAGTTTCCTTTTGATTCAGGTCCATAAATCATAGGTGGACGAATAATAGCAACATTAAAATCATTATTTTGTAATTTCTCAAGTAACTTTTCTGCTTGTAATTTACTGTCTCCGTAAAAATCATTAGGAATAGGTAGAGTATTTTTATTAATAATCCCATTTTCTAGACCTACACTTTTCTTACCGTAAACTATAATACTGCTCATAAAAATAAATTGCTTAACACCATCTTTTTTAGCCTTTTTCGCTACCTCAAGTGTGAGATCTCTATTGATTTTGTAGTACAGATCTTCTAGTTTAGGATTTCTAGACACATGTGCTATACCCGCAAGATGCAGTACCGCGTCATAATCACTGAAATTCTTAACTTTCCAACTTTCTTCTCTAATTGAAACGAACTCTAAGATTATTTTACTTTCGTTATCATCAATCCACTTTTTAAATTGTTTACCTATATAACCGTTCTCACCTGTGACAAGTACCTTTTTCATTAGTGTTTACTCCTTTGTACTTGCTGATTCTTTTGCCGTAATCGTTCCAGTACCACCTTCAACTACTCCATCACTTTTCAATACACTAAAGACTGTAGCAATGAAACAACGTGAGTCCATTAAAATCCCCATACGTTGAACATATTCTCCATCAAGTTTTGCTTTTACTTCAATCGGTAATTCATCACGACCATTGATTTGAGCCCATCCTGTTAATCCAGGTAATGTATCGTTCGCTTTGTATTTATCGCGCTCATCAATCAAATCATATTGATTCCATAACGCAGGACGCGGTCCGACAAAGCTCATCTCACCCTTTAAGATGTTAAACAGTTGTGGTAGTTCATCTAAACTTGTTTTCCGTAAGAACTTCCCGACACGCGTAATATAAACATCCGGATCAGCAAGCAAATGAGTCGGTGTATCTTGTGGTGTTTCAATATACATGGTCCGGAACTTTAAAATGTTGAAATGACTCTTCTTTAGACCAACTCGTTTTTGTTTGAAGAAGACTGGTCCTCTTGATTCAATCTTTATCGCTCCCATAATGCATAAAAATACTGGTATCAATACGATACATGCCACAAGTGCTAGGATGAATCCTAACAACCGTTTCACTGTCATATAACTCATTTGCTTTAGCTCCTTATGTTCATACTAATTTTTGTTGTTTCATCGCGACGTCATTGGCGATATCAAGTAGCGTATTGCGTAATTGAAGTGGATTTAGTTGATGATTTTCGACCATCCGTAATATTTCTTCAATTGGTTCAGCTTGTTTCGTTCGACCGACGAAAATCTTCGGATAAATCGCTTCTGGATCGACTTCTCCATCTTTTAGTAATTCTTCATACATCTTTTCTCCCGGTCGAATTCCAGAAAATACGATTGGCATCTCGTCTTCCGTGAAACCACTCAACTCAATCATGTTTTTCGCAAGATCAACGATTTTGACCGGCTCGCCCATATCAAGGACGAAAACCTCTCCGCCGTCAGCTAGTATACCTGCTTGAATGACTAATCGACTTGCTTCTGGAATCGTCATGAAGAATCGTGTCATTTCTGGATGGGTCACCGTTACAGGTCCACCGGCCTCAATTTGTGATTTAAAGAGTGGAATGACAGACCCTCGACTACCAAGGACGTTACCGAAACGAACGACGGCAAACTTCGTCTGACTCCGTTTTCCTAAATCCTGAATGATCATCTCGGCAATCCGCTTCGTCGAACCCATGACGTTTGTTGGATTGACCGCTTTATCTGTTGAGATCATGACGAATCGTTCGACCTGATGACGGTCGGCTACTTCTGCGACGTTCTTCGTTCCATAGACATTATTTTTAACAGACTCATACGGATTTGCTTCCATTAAAGGCACGTGTTTATGAGCCGCTGCATGGAAGGCGACATCCGGTCGATGTTGTGCAAACACTTCATCTAAACGCATCTGGTCTTGCACATCGGCAATGATTGGCACTAGATTGATTGCTGTCTGTAAACTCCGCAGTTCCCGTTCAATCAAATAGATGCTGTTCTCACCATGACCGAGTAATACTAACGTCGTCGGATTGAATTGAATGATTTGGCGACAAATTTCTGATCCAATCGATCCACCGGCTCCTGTAACAAGGACCGTCCGTCCTTCAATCTCACTTCGAATCCCCGAGATGTTCAGTTCAACCGGTTCGCGTCCGAGTAAGTCTTCAATCGATACATCGCGAATCGCGTTGACCGAGACTTTCCCCGTCACAAGTTCTTCAATCATCGGTAAGGTTTGAACGTTCTTACACAGTGTCTTTGCCTCGGTGATCAGTTCGATTCGGCGTTGCTGTGACAACGATGGAATCGCTAAGACGATGGCTTCAATTTTATGTCGCTCGATGACTGCCTTTAAGTCCTCCGTCGTTCCTGCAACTTCGATTCCTTGAATCACGAAATGCATGTTTTTTGGATCATCATCGACAAAAGCAACCGGCTTTAATTCATGGAATGGTGATGCATAGAGTTGACGAACCAATGCCCGTCCTGCACGTCCTGCCCCGATGACCAACGTCCGCTTTCGCGACTTGATCATGCGACGAGGTAAGGCATACTTCCGCCAATGTTGACCGATCCCAAGCAGACGTAAGCCTACTCGGATTGCTCCAAGTAGCAGTAAAGAAATACAAAAACTTAATAGCGTGATGCGTTCTAAGACTTGTCCGAAGAATAGAACTTGATACACTATTAAGCCGATTGAGCTGAGTCCCAGGGACAATGATAATGTCATTGCTTCCTGTACACTCGCATATTTCCAGTTAACACGGTACAGTTTCATGAGAAACGCGACAGTGATGAAGAGTAGGGCAAATACCGTCGCTGACTGAATTACATCACGACTGTCGATCAATAAAAATAATTCCTTTGGATACAAGAAAAAATATGTAAAGCTCATCGCCACCATCAATGCACAGGCATCCATACATGCCAGTAAAATCGTCCGGTAATAATAATACTTCTTCACGAACATTCACTCCTTTCAACTAATATTTGACATACTGATTTTCAGACAAGCGATTGTGATTTGTGTACCTGTAACAACTCTTCCATCATCGCTGCTACGTCTTCTCCTAAATCTTCACGGTTCAAGGCAAATTCGAGTGTCGTTCGAATGAATCCTAATTTTTCACCAACATCATACCGTTTACCATCAAATTCGTAGGCAAAGACCCGTTGCATTTCATTGAGTCGTGTAATCGCGTCCGTCAATTGAATTTCGCCACCTGAACCAACTTGTTGTGTTTCAAGATATTTAAAGATTTCTGGCGTGAGTAGATAACGTCCTAAAATCGCTAAGTTCGATGGGGCTGTTCCTGGTGCTGGCTTTTCGACGAAAGATTTCACCTTATGTAATTGCTCTGAGATGCTCGAGCTTGGATCAACGATGCCGTAACGATGTGTATCTTTTTCTGGAACTGGTTGTACACCAATGATTGAACTATTCGTGATTTCATACTGTTCGATTAGCTGTCGCGTACACGGCACGTCAGCCTGAACGATATCATCGCCAAGCATGACGACGAATGGTTCATTACCAACGAATGCTTTCGCTTGAAGAATCGCATTCCCAAGACCTTTTGGTTTTGATTGACGAATGAAATGAATGTTAATCTTCGTTGTCTCTTCGACTAAGTAAAGTAATTCTGATTTATTCTTCGAAATCAGGTTCGCTTCTAACTCTGGTACGGAATCAAAATGATCTTCGATCGCGCGTTTCCCTTTACCAGTAATAATCAAGATATCTTCAATTCCTGATTCGATCGCCTCTTCAATGATGTATTGAATCGTCGGTTTATCAACGATCGGTAACATTTCCTTTGGCATCGCTTTTGTCGCTGGTAAAAATCGTGTGCCTAGACCAGCTGCTGGAATGACTGCCTTTTTTACTTTAATCACATAATCATCTCCCATATATAAATTCGGTTTCCCAAATTATATCTAACATTCCATTCTTTATGTAAAATACAATAACACAGGACTCGTGTTTCTTTCCATAAAGTTTTCCATAATTTCATAATGTAAGCGTTAACATAAAAAAAAGAGAGTACTAATTCACTCTCTTTCCCTTACCTTGACAAAAAATGTTATACCCACTGTCCTTTCCAATTCTTCTCGACAGGACTCGGGGGATTAATTGTCACGAGTTGGTTCAAGAGAACGGCTTCATTGTTTTCATAAATCTCATCGATCAACCAATCTTCGAACGTTTTCTCAAGCATCCGTTCGCATTGCTTCCAGTAGAATGGACGTTTCTCGAGGTGGTGCGCATCACTTGCCACAAGATGGGCTAACCCATTCTCAAGCAAAGCAATCGCAAACCGCTGGACATCCTTCCCGTACTTGCCGATCAAACTAGCGCACGTCACCTGACTGATAGCACCGTTTGAAATCAATTCAAAGAGTAACGATGGATTTTGAATGAATGCTTTATTTTTTTCCGGATGGGCAACGACCGGGATATAACCATCGGAAATCAATTCTGCAAAGACTTGACGAGCATACGACGGAATTCCGCTTGACGGAAACTCGATTAAAATATAGCGTGAATCGTTGAGTGTCAGCGCTTGTCCTGCTTCTAACGCTTCCATCAATTCACCGATCAACCGGATCTCATGACCTGGATAGACGGTTAATGGAATATCACGTTGTTTCAACAAGACATTGAACTCATCAACCGTCAACTGAACATCGACATCTTCTGTTTCGAATTGCGGATGATAGAGGTGTGGAGTCGCGATGATCCGCGACACTCCCTCTGCGACAGCTTGTTCAGCTAACTGTAACGCGTGTTCGACACTAGCCGGACCGTCATCGACGAGCGGCAAAATATGACAATGGATATCAACCATATAGATGTCCCTCACTCATAGGAATAGTAGTATTGGTATGCTGAATCATCCGTCAGTTCACGACGGTTCAAGACGACACCGAGAATTTTCGCTTCGGCCAGTTCAAGCTGTTCTTTCGCTTTTAACACTCGTTGACGATCAGATGTCGTACAACCGACGACAAGAACGACACCATCCGTTAGTTTCGAAGTAATCCGGCTGTCAGCGACTTGCAACAATGGTGGTGCATCAAAAATGATGACGTCGAATTCCTCACGAAGTTGTGAAACGAGATGTTCCATCGCACGTGACGATAAGAGTTCAGCCGGGTTCGGTGGAATCGGACCTGCTGTCAAAATTGACAGGTTATCAACTTTCGTCGGTAAGATCGCTTTGTCTTTTTCCGCTTGGCGTGTCAAAAGGCTCGAGAGTCCTAATCCGTTCGCCACTTTGAACGTGTAATGCACTGTCGGACGACGCATATCGGTATCGATGATTAAGACTTTTTTCCCTTGTTGCGCGTAAGCAACGGCCAAGTTTGATGACGTCGTTGATTTTCCTTCACCTTGTGTTGCAGAGGTGACAAGAATTGCTTGAATCTCACGATCGACGGCCATGAACTCGATGTTCGTCCGGATCGTCCGGTATTGCTCCGCGACAGGTGACTTCGGTTGCGTGACCGTAATCAGCTTCCGTGCGTCTTTGTTCATTTTGCTCTTCTTAGCCATATTGTTTGACCGCCTCTCGTTTTGCTGCTTTTGACGATGACTTGAATACTTTACTATCGATATCCGGGATACTACCGAGAACTGGGAGATCAAGAATCTGTTGGACTTGATCTTCTGTCCGAATGCGACGGTCTAGTACTTCACGTAAGAAGGCAAGACCGACACCGAGTAAGAGTCCAACGACTGCTGCGATTGCTGTGTTCAAAATAATATTGGGACTGACAGGTGACGTTGGGATACCTGATGTCGACAAGACCGTAACGTTATCAACACTCATTAATTCTTGAACGTCTGAACTAAAGACTTCAGCAATCGAGTTCGCCAAGTTGGATGCTAATGCTGCATCGGTACTTTGGACAGAGACGTTAATGACCTGAGAGTTTTGTTCACTTTCGACCGTGACCATGTTGTTCAAAGCATTCATATTCGTTGGTGCGTTCGGAACTTCCTTTTGAACCTGTTCTAAAATCGCCGGGCTCTTGATGATGACCCGATATGTATTAACCAATGTGACAGACGACTGGACAGACTGTGCATCAATGACTTCATTGTCTTGTTTCTTCGGTGTGACGAGAATTTGCGTCCCTGCTTGATACGTCGGTTTAATCAAAAAGCTACTGACGGCAAATGAGATGAGGGCGGCGACGATCGTCAACGCCAAGATGCGCCAGAACGATTTACGTAAAATCGAAAATAATTCCTGCAAGCTAATCGTTTCATTCATGGTCTAATTATTCTCCTTTATTTGTCTAATTCAGTGACTTTCCTACATCAACTAGGACTCAGTATAACAAATATTTGGGAAATGGTTGATGTTTTTTTAGGAAATGACATACGTTTATTGAAAAACATTGCGTATAATAAAAGATGAATTGTTACTTTTTACATTCATTTCCGTATCTCGACATAGGAGGAATTTCTTTATGCATCGCTCGTTACAAGCGCTACAATTCTATACATCTCACTCGAAGGAGGATATCGCACGACTTCATGAACGGATTCGTTCGAGTCTTGCTTCGACGGAATCCTTGACGGATACGATGATCCGAATTACCGGTCAACCGCCACTGATTCCTTATGACGAAGATACCGTCACGGTCGAAGAATGGAATGCATTCCTCGTCGGAAAACATCATGCGACATTAGCTGACTTTTACGGTACATTAGTCGCTCGTCCAATCTTGGACGAAGATGGTCCACTCCCGGACGAGGCAGAAGAACCACTTCCAACTCTTTCACGGAGTCAACGCGAACCGGAACCAAAACGACGTAAAAAAGAGAAAGAAATCAAGCATGCTGGAGCAAAACGACCGTTACCTTGGGGCTGGATCGCGCTGTTGATTCTTTGTTTCTTACTTGGAGCCGGTGGAACTTACGTCTACTCGACATACTTCGTAGGATCTGCAGATACGACACCAAAGGCTACTGTCGAAAAACCCGTCACAGTTGAAAAAACGAAGGAAAAGAAACCGACAGTACCAGAAGAGACTGCCGCTGTTGATGATGTCCTATACATCAAAACACGTTCGAGCAACATCTACCGGGAAGAGTCGATGACGACATTGCTGTACGAAGCCGATTTCGGTGACGGATATCGCATCGTCAAGAAAAATGACGGTGTGACTGAAATCGAATTGTCGGATGATTTAACGGGTTATATTAAAACGTCCGATACGACAAAACGGCTTGAAGGTGAACCACTTGCTGATGAAACGCTTTTGACGTGGGTCAACGATCAGCTCGATACAAGTTTTGTTACCGGGACCCTCATTGACCTTATCGGCAAAAGTAGTGAAGAACTGAATAGTCTTTATGGACCAGCCGATCGGACTTTCAATGATGAATTGCATGACTACCTGTTTTACGGAAATCACTTTTTTGTCTTGAAGGACAACAAGGTCATCGCCATTGACTGGACGGAGACGACTATTACGAATGAGCAATTAGCCTCACTCGCCCCACTTCAACTAGAAACGGAATCGACAGGACTCGTCACGAGTAACTCGTATCGTCTCCAACGTTTTGCAAAAGACGGAACGATCAGTCGGATTCGTTTAGCGGAACAATCGTTCTAAACGAAAAGCACCGAATCCGTGAGATTCGGTGCTTTTGTTCATTCCATATCGAGTGAATAGCGTAATGCCGTTTGTGTCTCTTTTAATGAATCTTCTGTCGGGTGCCAGTAATAAATTCCGTCGCCTTCTTTTCCACCCGTTCCTTCGAGTTTCAAGTTCTTCTGGTTACGGAAGGCATCCATGTAATCAAATGCTAAAGTACGCATCGGTTTAAACGAAACGTTCGTCTGAGCGTTTTTGCCGACGACATCCATGATGGCGTTGAAGTTACTGACTGAAACATCAGATGACAATTTGTTTGCGACTTGGGCGATGACTTCCCGTTGGCGCATCTGTCGACCGAAGTCACCACGTGGATCTTCATAACGCATCCGTGTGAACTTCAATGCTGATTTTCCATCTAAGTTGACTTTACCGACTGGGAAATGTGTCCCACTGACCGTAAAGTCGATGTCGTTATTGACCGTCACCCCACCGACTGCATCAACCAAGGACGTGAACCCTTCCATATTGATTTCTGCATAGTAGTTGATTGGGATATTAAGAAACTTTTCGACTGTCTTGATTGCCATCTCCGGTCCACCGAATGAATACGCATGGTTGATCTTATCATTTGTTCCTTTTCCGACGATATCAACCTTCGTGTCCCGGGGAATACTGATCAATCGACTTTCATTTCGTGTCGGGTTCAATGTCATGACCATGATTGAGTCACTGCGTCCGCGCTCTCCTGGACGTTGGTCGACACCAAGTAACAGAACCGAAACCGGCTTTTGCTCTTCGACGACTTTGTCTCCCGTATTCTTGACGGGTGATTGAATTTTTTTGACCGTTTGGTCGACTTGATAATATGTATAGCCGATGAATCCGCCGACACCGACGACGAGGACAAGTGCGATCAATAGCATGATTTTCAGTGGTGTCCAGCGTTTTTTCACCTTACGTCTTTTTTTGACTCGTTCCAACTGCGTCCATTCCCTTCTGTGTTTTGCTTCTCGTTAGTATCGGTCATCCATGAAAAAACTTACAGTCCGAGTATAACGAAATTTGAGATCGATTTGTAAAAAACGGGAAAAGATGAAAAAAAGAGCCTATCGTTGAACTGAACCAAAAAAGTTAGACAATAAATAATTTGTCAGGCGACCTTGAGGACCTGAGTCCGGTATTCCACCGGGCTCAGGTTTTTTAGTCGTCTCTTGATACGACGATGGTTATAGTACTCGATGTAACGCTCAAGCTCATATTTGAAGTGATCCATGTCATCAAACTCCTTGAGATACAGGAGCTCTGACTTGAGCACGGCGAAGAAGCTTTCGATGGCTGCGTTGTCGAGACAGTTGCCCTTACGGGACATACTTTGCGTAATGCCGTGCTCGTGGAGCGTACCAGTGAACGCTCTGTATTGATAATGCCACCCCTGATCGGAATGAAGGATTGGGCGCGCCTCTCCGTCGAGCTTCCCGATTGCCTGGTCCAACATTTCGCCAACGAATCGATAGGTAGGTCGGTCCGATAGGGTATAGGCAATGATTTCACGGTTTCCCAAGTCCATCATCGGCGAGAGGTAGAGCTTCTCCCCGAACAGATGAAATTCAGTGACGTCAGTCACCTATTTCTGGTTCAGACCGGTGGCCTTGAAGTCACGTTGGAGAAGATTCGGTGCGACTTCTCCGACCCGTCCTTTATAGGAACGGTATCGCTTCATGCGGACGAGACACTTGAGACCGAGCTCGTTCATGAGACGGCGCACGGTCTTCGGATCGTGCCGGAAGCCTTGGCGTTCGAGAAGTGCGTGGATGCGACGATAGCCACATCGTCCCTCGTGTTCGTGGAAGAGGGTATGGATGGCCGACTTCACCTCCGCGTACTTGTCTTCGCCCGTCAGGCGCGTCCGCCAATAGTAGTAGACACTCCGAGCCATCTCGAGCACGCGGAGGAGTCCCGGGACGGGATAGACCGCCCGCAACTCATCGATTACTTGCGCCTTGATCCGGTTCGTCGCGCATTCTCTTCTTGAACCAAGGCTCTCAATTTTTTTAGCGCAGCGTTCTCCATCTCGAGATACTCGACCCGCTCCTTGAGCTTCTCGACTTCTGTCATCTTTTCAAAATCTTTCTTCTTGTGTCTCGCCATCGGGGCACGTCCTTTCGGTCTAGTGACCAGACCTGCGGTCCCCTCCCGTTCATACGTCGATCGCCAGTTCGAGATCATCCCCGGGGAGGAAATTCGATATTTTACGGCTGCCTCTATGTAGGACAGTCCGTTGGTCGCCATGTCGTTTAATACCTCCAGTTTAAATGCCGGCGAGTGTGTTGTATAGGAAGGATCGAAGATCGTCTCTCCCCAACGTTCATAAAGACGCGACCACTCACGGACTCGTTCAGGTCGTATCCCGAATTCCTCCGCCATAATCTGGTATCCGTCTCGTCCCGTCAGATAACGTTCAACAACCTTGATCTTAAATGCCTTCGTATATTTGACCATAAAAAATACCCCATAAAAGTTGGATTTTTATGTCCAACTTTTATGGGGCAGTTCACGTTCAGATAAGCTCTTTCGTTCATTAGAGTGATGTTTGACTTTCTACCGTATATGTTTTCTTCTCATAGTCATAGTTCATAATGACGAGTTTACGTTGTGTTGTCGAAGTTGGGAACACGTATGTTTTCGAGAGTGCCTTGATTCCGAGTCCATAGTCTAGTTCTTGTTTCGTTTGAATCGATGTCCAGTCAATCGAGTCTACTCCTGTCCACTCGCCAAGACCTGAACCAGATAATACTGCATCCAATTGTTTCTCCGTCATACCCGTCTTGATTTTCTTTCCTTTGAGCAGTTTCATCTTACTTTCACGAGCACCTGAGTAACTATCAACACGAAACAGATCTAGTGATTTTCCTGTCAAACGATAGACTGAACTATTTTTTTCGTCATGAACTGAAACACAGATATGTTCGTAAAGTTCTTTTCATCAGAGAACGTGTATGCCGTTGTTTTTTGACCTTGTGATACGGTCGTGAATTCCGCCTTTTTCTTTAGTACCGTCGAACCACTTTTTTTCGTCAGTTGTTTCTTATAATCTTTCCCATAGATGACTTTTGCTGCTTGCTCGATTGTCATCCCCGCTTTTAATGCGGTGTAACGATCGGTTACTTTCGTTTCGTCTTTCGTCGCAGCAGATGCCGCTCCTCCGAATAAAGTCGTTCCTGCGAGTACTGTTGCTACTGTAACTTTCGTAAATGTCATTTTCATGTTCCTATCTCCTTTTTAGAATGTCTCGTGATTTTCAATAACGTAGGCTTTCTTTTTCGTGTCATAACTCATCTCAACGTAAACACGTGATTTCGTCGATTTTTGGAAGACATACAATTTTCCTTTAAACGCTTCAATCTCATAGTCTTTGATTTCTTTCGCACTGAAGACGCTTCGTGCATCTTCCTCAAGCAATCCAGCCCATTCCCCAAGACCAGACCCCGAGAGCACACCATCGAGTTGTTTCTCCGTCATTCCCGTCTTGATTTTAGCGCCCGCGTTTAACTTCCGTGTACTCTCTCGGTATTCGGAATATGTATTCCGTCCCATTTCGACTTGTTTCGAAATAAGACGATACACGGAATCGTTCTTTTTCGTCATGAAACCGAGCGACATCAAAGTCGGAGGAATCTTTGCATTCCGATCATAGATTTCGTAATAAATTTCTTTACGCTTATCTTCAACGTCCTTAAACTCTTCTTTCGTCTTCAATACTTGTGAACCGCTTTTTGTCGTTAATTGTTTTTTGTAGTCTTTGCCGTATAAGACTTTTGCGACTTGCTCCACCGTCATACCCGCTTTGAGTGCTGTGTATTGATTCGTCGCTGTCGTCTCGACTTTCGTCGCTGCCGATGCCGTGCCACTAAGGAATGTTGATCCTGCGATGATTGTCGCCACTGTGATTCTCATGAATGTCGTGTTCATACTCTAATCTCCTTTTTAATACTGACTATGATCTTCGACACGATACGTTTTCTTTTTCGTATCATAGATGAAAAAGATGTATTGCCATTTGTTTGTTGCAGTCGGAAAAACGTACGATTTTGTATGAATGATCGTCGCTTTCCCTGCTTTGACTTCTTTTTTTCGAAGGACGGATGTCGTATCGACGTGACCGAGTGTTCCGAATGCACCGAGCCCTTTCCCCGTTAGTAATCGATCGACTTGTTGTTCCGTCATCCCGTTCTTGATTTTCGCACCCTTGATCAGTTTGCGATCACTCGTCCGGAATCCGGCTGCGGTGTCACGCTTGAACTCCATTTGTTTCATCGTCAGCCGATACTTCGTTCCGCCCGTCTCCGTCATGAACATCAGGACACCGATCGCTGACGGGAATTCCACTTTTCGATTCACAAGATCATAGAGAAGGACGTTCCGATCCCATTCCTCCATCTCAATTTCTGTGTTCAATCGTAAGACTTGTGAACCGTTTTTCATCTTCAGTTGTTTTTTATACGTCTTGCCATAGAGGACTTTGGCGACTTGTTCCACCGTCATCCCGGGCTTTAAAGCACGATATTGTTTTGTGGCGATTGTCTCAGCCTTCGTTGCCGTATCCGCCGTTACTGGATGTAAAGAAACTATTGCGACAAGTACCATGAGAAGCCATCGTTTTACGTTCCACTTATGCATCAGAATCCACCGTCTTCGTTTGCGCCGGAAACCGTCATGACATCCGCAACGACATAGCCTTTACCCGTATCATGCATCCTGACGCGCTTCTGCTTCTCCTTGTTATCCGTCTGGAAGATATAGATTTTCACTTTTGCATTTCCGAATCCAATGGTCTTCAACTCTCGTTTTGAGAAGACCGAGCGATAGTCCATCACAGCCCACGTCATCCAGTCGCCGAGCCCTTTCCCTGTCAGGACAGCATCTACTTGTTTCGTGGTCATGTCGAATCGAATCTGTTTCCCTGTCATGAGCTGTTTCGTACTTTGCCTTACGGTCATCGGGTGATCTCGTTTCATGTCCACGCCTTTAAATACAAGGCGATAGAGCTTATCCTTCGGTTTTTTCATGAACATGATTTGCATGACATGCATCGGCTCTTGTTTCGTTTGATCATAGAAGAAATACTGGAGGCTATCGACAGATTCTTCTGAAATGACTTTCTTTACATCGTGTTTGAGAACAGTCGATCCATTTTTCTTCGTTAAGTATTTTTGATACGACTTGCCGTACATCTGCTTAGCAAACTCTGTCACCGTCATCCCGAACGAATAGTTTTTCAAAGAATCGGTAAATTGTTGTTCGTTTTTCGTTGCCGCCGAGACCGTTCCACTGCTAAGTAATACGATGACCATCAGACAGACGAAACTCGACTTGATCCACTTCTGCATCCCGTTCACTCACTTTCTATTGCACGTGCTTTAGTTTTTTTCCTGAATCGTCCGAACATCACTGATCTGATAAGTTCTTTTTTGTTCGCTATACGTCAGTTCGACATGTTTCCACTTGTTCGTCGTCGATTTAAAGACATATTCTTTGATCCGAGACACTTCAGCAAATCCTAGTTTTTGTTCGTCCAGCGTATAAGCAGACGCTGTATCCATATGACCGAGCATCGTCCAGTTACCAAGACCTTTCCCCGTCAATTTCGCATCCAGCTCTTTTTCCGTCATCCCGTTCTGGAGTACGGCACCTTTGACGAGCGTCCGTGTGCTTTCACGATATCCTGTCTTCGTCTTCCGTTCGATGAACAAGGCTTTCGTCACCAAGCGATACTTCGCACTCTTCTCTTTCGTCATGAATTGTAAGACCAGTTCAGTCGGGGGATGGGTTGTTGCCGAATCGGATAGGACGTGGATTAATTGCTTATGTTCTTCCTCATCCCCTTCGAAGTTGATTGGAAGTTTCAAGACAGTCGATCCGTTTCTTTTCTTCAGGTGTTTCTGATACGACTTGCCGTACAGGACTTGCGCGACTTGTTGCATCGTCATTCCATTTTTCAAGCCCTTGTACTGTGTCGTCGCAAGCGTTTCTGCTTTTGTTGCTGCGGATACTGTTCCTGGAACAAACAGACCAAGCAACAGTACTAAACAGAGTGACCCTATCATGATACGTTTCATACCTGTTTCCTACTCTCCTCGATGACTCCATGAATCATCCTTATTCATTTTTCGTATTTCAATGAAATCCCGATTTCTGTATCCACCTCATATCGCTTTTTCTGCGTGTTATAGGACAAGGCGACGACCTGCATCTTTTTCGTATGTGGTCGATGGAATTGATAGATTTTGTAGCGCCCCGTTTTCATCGGACTTTCTTTGATGACAGACGAAACGTTCCAACTAAAATACATTGACACCTGTCCGAGTTTTTTGCCTGTCACGAGTTGATCGAGTTGTTTCTCCGTCATCCCGTGGCGTAATGACGCCGGCTTCATGAGTGTCCGGCTATTTTCATACAACCCATTTTCCGTATCGGCTTGGTAGTACAGCGCTTTTTGTGTCAGATAATATGTCTTCTGGTGCTGTTTCGTACTAAATTCAAGAAGCGTTGTCGTTGGAAGGTTTTTGGAGGAGCGATCAAGTACATATCCGAGGGACCGATACCCTTGTTCGTTATCGGTCGTTCCCGGTTTTTTCGTAAAGATGACGCTTCCATTTTGCTTCTTGATGTATTTCCGGTACTCTTTTCCGTATATTGTCTTCGCGACTTCCGTTAGCGTCATACCGAACTTGAGTGCTTTGTACTCTTTTTTGATCTGCAACGCTTCCTTTGATGCTGCTTGTCCTTCGAGTGTCCCGCTTATACAGAGAACACCAATGAGGAAGACACATAGGATACGTTTCATCGTTCTACCTACTTTCCTTATTTCACGAGCTGAACGGCACGATCAGCATTCAAGCGACCGTATCCGTACGTCGTGTCACGACCTTTTTTGCCGAGGTCCTTTGCTGACTTGCGGAGGATCGATTCGACGTCCGTCACTTTGATACTTGGCTTTAAGCTATAGAGGACACTCGCGACGCCAGCGACATGCGGTGTCGCCATCGATGTACCACTCCAAAAGATCGATTCGCCATCTTGCAGGTAACTCGCGATGTCTTGTCCCGGTGCAACGAGATCCAGTCCTTCGCCGTAGTTCGAGAACGACGCTCGTTTATCGAATCGGTTCGTCGCCCCGACCGAGAACGCATATTTCGAACGTGCCGGATAGGACAGTTTCGATGCACCTTCATTGCCGGTTGCTGCTGCAACGAAGATCCCTTTCTTGCGCGCTTCCGCTAAGGCATCTTCAATCGCCAGTGAGACACCGCCACCACCAAGGCTCAAGTTGATGACTTTTGCCTTTTGTTTCACAGCGAACAGAATGCCCTTGGCAATGTTCGAGTTCGACGCATAGTTATTGCGCGAGATGACTTTAATCGGAATGATGCTTGCTCGGTCGTTGATCCCCGTCATCCCATACCCATTGTTTGATGTTGCGGCGATGACACCGGCGACATGTGTCCCATGTCCGTGATCGTCGTAAGCGAGTTGACGTTTATGGACAAAATCGTAGCCGAGATCCATTCGGACGCGTCCAGCGAAATCCGCATAGGTCGGATTGATCCCCGTATCGACGACCGCCACGCGAACGGTCGAACGTGATTTGTTGGCAATTCGTTTGACCATCGCGTGATAACCGATGTCCGCTCCTTTAACGCCTCCGCGTTGTCCCGTGTTTTTTAATGCCCACTGAACCGATTGGAACGGATCAGTGCTGAGTAACTTCATCGGTTGATCGAGTTCGACGTAACGCACGCCCTTCGTTTTTTCGAGTTGGCGTTTGGCTGCCATCGCTTGGATGAAGCTGTTGTAGGAGAACTTTTCAATACGTAACGTACTGTCAATCGTTTCGTGATCAGTGGCGCGTGACGTCTGTGACAACGTACTCGCTTTCGTCGCCCCGTTCAGACGGACGACGAGACTCGTCGCTTGTCCGGTTGTCGTTGATTTTGTCGCGTATTCCCGAATTGGTTCAAGGCGTTCGAGTTTATAGGGAATCGTAAATGCTTTGTTCTTCGCCCCCGTCACTTCGATGTATTGTCGCCCACTCCACGTCAGTGGGAAAAAGAGTGTTTTTTTACTATTCGCATACCGCGCATATGGATCTTTTTGTTTGTATTCCGTCTGCGACGTGTAAACGGTCGCTTTCTTTGAAGCATCAAAGGCGAACTTCAAGTGTGTTCCACCTGACAGATACGTCTTCGTATCAAAATAGAATAAGGCTTTCCCGCTCGCATCGAACGTTCCTTTGATGTAGCCTTTTTTCGTTTTGGCTTCGATGGCTGGGACTTTTTTCGCCGTTGTCGCAGCTTCTGTCGTATCCCATGTATATGTACCAAATGCACTCACGAAGAGAGCACTGACGATGACCTTTTTCATTTGGGTTTCACTCCTTATCGTTGTATCCTTTTTCATTATAATGGAAAAAATTGATTTTCCTAGTTCTTTTTACCTCTATCAATCAATGAATTGTCTGAAAAAAAGAAGCCCTGTTCGCACAGGACTTCTTGACTGCATTAAGGGATTAGTTTGACGGCGTTATCAGCGTTCAAACGACCGGCACCATAGCTCGTATCATAGCCTTTTTTCCCGAGATCCTTCGCTGATTTCTTGAGGATGCTTTCCACACTACTTGCCTTCAAGGAAGGCTTCAGACTGATCATAAGACTCGCGACACCCGCGACGTGTGGCGTCGCCATCGAAGTACCACTTCCATATAACAGCTCCCCATCTGCGAGATAACTTGGGATCGAGACGCCTGGAGCAACGAGGTCTAGACCTGTTCCATAATTCGAGAACGACGCTTTCGTATCTTTTCGTCCGGTTGCACCGACCGACAAGACATATTTCGAACGGGCCGGATACGCGACCGTTCCGCGTCCTTCATTTCCGGAAGCGGCGACGATCAGGATGTTCTTCTTGACTGCCGCTGCTAATGCCGACTCGATCGATTTCGAAGAAGAACTACCGCCGAGACTCATGTTGATGACTCGGGCACCTTGTTTCGTTGCATGCTGGATGCCTTTGACGAGTCCCGACACCGAACCAGCCCCTGACTCATCGAGCACCTTGATTGGAATCAACGTCGTCATCGGATTGATACCGGTCATCCCGTACGTATTATTTCCACCTGCTGCAATGATCCCGGCGACGTGTGAACCGTGTCCGTTATCATCCCACGCCGTCTTATCGCCATTGATGAAATCATAGCCAAGATCCATCCGGACTTTACCGGCGAAGTCGGCATACGTCGGATTAATGCCGGAGTCAAGGACTGCGACTTTCGTTGCAGACAGCTTCTTGCCTTTGATGCGTTTTTGCATGGCGACAAAGCCGATGTCTGCTCCCTTCAGTCCCTTTTTTTGTCCCGTGTTCTGTAGCGACCATTGATGTTTTTGATAGGCGTCGACACCGAATGCTTGGATCGGTGCGTCAAACTCTGCGAACGCAACGCTGTTCGATTGCTCGAACTTTTTCTTCGCTGCTTCAGCTTCAACATAGGAATTATAGACGAGTCGTTCGATGCGGAGCTCAGACGCTAACGATTCGATTTTTGAGGCACCGAACGATTGTGCCCGCATTGCACCAGGGCGTGTCTGCACAAGTAACGCCGGTTTGACTGCTTTGACAGCAGCTGTCATCGATTCCTCGATTGGTTCGTAACGTGAGATGTAGGCAGGAACAGAATAACGGTCGCCCGGATAGCCTTCGAGGACTAAGTATTGTCGTCCGCTCCAACTGAGTGGGAAGTAGAGCGTATCATCCGTGACTTGGTAATACCGATTGTAGACGCGACCTGCTTCCGCGTCGGCTTTACTGGCGAACATCGTTCCGTACGTATTGTAGTCGAGCTCGAACTCAAAATGCGTTCCTTTTGCGACGAAATCCTTCGCATCAAAATACCAGACCGCAAATCCATCCGAATCAAAGCGACCTGTTAAAGCACTACCGGCTTGCTTTGAGAACGCCGGGACTTCCTTTGCCTTCATTAGTTTTGCCGGACGAATCGTTTCCTGCTTTTCAAACGCATTGACTGGTACTGTACTACAGATCAAACCAAGCGCTAAGCTCCCTGCTATCCATGTTCGCATCATTGTTCCTCCCTCTAGGTCTTTCTTACTAATACCCGGATTAGATGGGATTATGTGGAATATAGTAAAACATTGACGTGAATCAAAAAAATATCACTCTCGCAGGGAGAGTGATGTCTAATATTACTTGACTGTGACTGTGAACGTTTTGACGACTTTGTAGTTTCCTACTGTCGTGTATGTGACACGGATCGTCGTTTTGCCTGCTTTGATCCCTTTCACGTTACCACGTGACGAGACTTGCGCGACTTTTTTGTTCGCTGACGCATACTGAACAGATTTGATCTTATCCGTTGCTGACGTATACGCGATACGTGTCGTCTGGTTCTTCTTGAGTGTTGCTTTTGTTGCTTTCAGCGTGACGCTGTTCGCTTTTGTTTCGATCGGTAAAACTGTTTTCAAGACAAAACCGTCTTTTAACGTAACTGTTGCTTCAACCGTCGTCTTACCTGTTGCTTTACCTGTCAGACGACCTTTTGAATCAACTGTCGCTTTTTTCGTATCAAGGACACGGTAGCGTGTTGACGCAACTGCTGATGTCGTGTTCGTAACTGTCGTTTTCAAGTCGAGTGCTTTTCCTTGGTAGACAGCACCTGCTTTGATTGCTGCAACTGGCGCTTTTGTTGCTTGTGGAACGAAGACGCCGACGTAACCGTTGACTTCTGCTGTTTTGATACCTTTGACTGGAACCGTCAAGATACCGTTCTTATCTGTGACGAGTTTCGTGTTCGTAACGCCACTAGCATCAACGAAGACTTGGTTCGCGTGTGTTTTACCCATGTTGACTTGAACCGTCGTATCAAGCGCTGCGTTTTTCCCGATGACTGTCGCGACACCTGTGTTGCGGTCTTTTCCGAAACGGACGCTTGAGATCAAGTCTTTACCCGCTTCTTTTGACGTGTTCGATGTGTGGTACGCAACGTGTTGTTTACCATACGCATACTGTTTACGGACTTTTAGGAGATTCGTGATTTCATCATAGTACGGTGTCGTTTTCGACATGTACGATGCATCCGTCTGGTAGAGATCACCGTAGTAGACCGTTGGCACCGTGTTTTTGTTCGAAAGAAGGAACGCGTATTGCGCGACGACGTTTTCCGTCGAGTATTTCTTCGTTGGACTTGCGAGTTCTTTGTTGTAGATCGCAAGTGCCTTCGCTTCATCTTCTTTATTGTAGAGCTTCTCGAACGATTTCGGCTCGCCGTCTTTTCCGTACTGCGTATTCGTTTTGATGCCGTACGCATCAAGCATGATTTGGTTGACGCGGTTTTTCTCTTGGTCATGGTTGTTGACGAATGACCAGTTCGCTTGAACGTTTGTCGCGCCGTCACCTTCACGGTTAACGACTGAGACTTTCGCTAAGTCACGGAGTGCACGTTTGTTCGATGGTGTGAGTGCTGAACGGAGCGTGAAGTAAAGCTCTCCGTCCATGACGAGTTGCTCGTTATTGTTTGCTTTCATGTAAGCATTCTGTTCTGTTTTATAGCTCTCGATATAGCTGAGGTAATCTTGTTTCCCGAAGTGTGCTTTTGAAATTTCCGCTTCTGCTTTGAGGATCGCCGTATCGTAGTGCGACGCAGCATCAATCCGGAAACCGTCGAACTTGTACGTTTCAAGCATCCACTTCATCCAGTTCTTTTGTTCCTTGATGACTTCTGGGTTCGAGTTCGCAAGGTCGACACCGATCAAGAACTCATCGTTGTTCGTCATCGTTTTGTTGTATGCCTGTGTTGGGAAACCAGTCTCATCAACGAAGAGGAACTGATCTTCGATATCGATTCCTGAGTTATCGTTTTGGTATGAACGTTCTTCTGACCCATAACCGTACGCAGCTTGTGTCTTCATGTATTCTTCCGTCAACGAAGCGATCTTGGTGTTTTCCGTTGAAGTAAGCAAAGCTTCTTTTGTTTCGAAGCCGTTTTGTTTCATGTACTCGAGGTATCCTTCATCCTTCGCATATTGCGAAAGCATCGGCTTCCAGTTCTCTGGTGAGACTTCATACCAACCGTCTGCTGCGAGGTACGTATCGACGACATTCAAGTTCTGTGTCTTCGCTGCGTCAAGCAACCATTCTGGTAAGTAGTTGTTCGCATCGTCTTTACCGAAGTAACGGTACGGTTTACCGTCTTTGTCCGTCATGACGCGCCCCATACCCTGCCCTTGCAGTGATGTTCCATTGATGAATGATTTGTTCCACTCTTTGAGGTAACCGTACTTCTCTTGTCCCATACCGCCACCTTTTGTGTAAGCGAGGTAAGGCGTTGCGAGGGTCTTCGTTTTTTCTCCACCTGTGAATGGGTTCATGAACGGCTCACCTGAACTTGTCGCACGACGAACGAAGACAGCTTCACGTTTGTTGAGACCGAGCATTTGGTTTGGAACGAGGTCCATCTGGACTTTGATGTTGTCGTCATGCAACATGTCGACCATCATCTCGAGTTGTGTGGCTTTTCCGTATTTCGTCGCAACCGATCCACCTGGTCCTTGTGGGAATTCACCAAGGTCATAACGGTCAGCGATTGCATATCCTTCCATGTAACGTGCCATATCGAATGAACGATATGCAGGTGGTAACCACACATCTGTCACACCCCACGAATTGAGCAACTCACCTTTTTTAGCAAGCGTCCGGTACATGTTGCTTTCGTATGGTTGATACAGGCTGAAGCTTTGGAAAATAACGCGGTTATCGAGTTTTTCACTTGGTGCGAAAGCCTTTGCGCTTTCTGGTGCATACGTCAGTCCGCTTGTCGCTACCAATGCCGCAAGCAAACCTGTTGAGACTTTTTTCGCCTTGTTCATGAGTCTAATCTCCCTTTAACTAATCTATATTTCTGATTATTTCTACCTAAAATTCCAAATAACATCACATAATTTAACATCTTCTTCAAAGTAAAGACAGTTATAAATTTATAAAACAGGTAAATAGATTTACCAAAATGCAATCGATTGCGCTAATTTGTCACAAAAAACCTCTTCCCACCGAAGTAGGAAGAGGTTTAGCGTTTCTTATAGTCCGAGAAGAACTGCCTTCTCGTAACCACCAGTCAAGACAGAGTTGTCATACGACTGAAGCTCTTTGTTGACCGTGATGACGTTCGACAATGTTTTGAGTGTTCCTTCTGGAACTTTGATCTTAACGATGTCGAGACCGTTCGTGATATCATCATCCGAATCAGCCAGCGAGATGCTTGTGCCGACTGGGAGATTTTTTCCGTTCAACGTGTACTGTGCAGTGTTCGTTGCATCGTACATACCAGTGTATTGTACACCTTCCGTGAACTTGATACGAATCACGTCTTTTTCATCTTTTGCGTTAGCTGTGACTTTAGCGATTTCGAATGGCGAAGCCACTGGTGTGACTGGCGTTTTCGAAACTTTGAAGTCGTGTGTCGCTGTAGCGACCGTGTTACCGACATCGTCAGAGAGTGACTTGACGACGACTTTCCAATCTTCTCCGTAACCGTCTTTGTCGACGAGGTACTGGAGGTTCTCGTTCGCAGCGACGCGGAAGTTCATATCTGAGCTATCCGTGTAACCAACGACTGATCCATCGATCGTAACGGTTTTACCGTTCTTATCTTTACCGATGAACTCAACTGTTGTTTTCGGCGGAAGTACTGTACCTTCTGCGTTGATGAGTGGCGTATCCGACTGATCAAGACCACGAAGTTTAACCGGTTCACTCATCATGACTGTGAAGTCATTCGTCAAGAGATAACGGTCAATCGTCGTGATTTCCGCACTCTTCAGATCTGGAGAGTTAAGCGGTGAACCAGCATAGTTGAGGTCAAGCGATAACGCATCGTTTTTCTCGCCGTTCGCTTCTGCTTTGACAGAATCTTTTGCGAGCGAAAGTTTGAACTTATCGTTGTAGTAGTTCTCTTTCGTGTTGACTGTATCGTAGATTTCCGTCCAGTCCTTATTGAGCTCGAGGAGAACTTCGCCTGTCTCTTCATCGTAGTACGTGACATCAGCATACTGGCTGAAGTCTTCGTACAACTTCGTGCTTGAGTTGTAACGCTCAAGTTTCAACTTCTTCGAAGCAAGCAATGCTTTGACTGCATCGAGGTCGAGACCTTTGAGCTGTTTGCTGAACATGATACGGAATTGTTCTGGCGACTCAACAACGACGCCTGCAGTTGGTTTGACTGTATCAGCAGCAACTGTGAAGTCGAGGTTTTGTGTCGTTCCGATGTTCGACTCATCCGAAAGGGCTGCGAAGTCCATCGCGTTCCAAATCTGGAGTGAGTGTTTACCAGGTGCGAAGTAGCCTTCTTTTGCTCCTGGATACGCTTCTTCTGGAGCAACACCCATCATTTTCGCGTCGTTCAACGTGATGATGACTGTATCACGGCGATCGACGCCTGTTTTGTTATCAAACCCGAGGTATTCGAATTTGAAGTACTTCTCGCCGTATTGACCATCGATTTTGAACTTCGCGCCTGCGATTGCTTCTGAGAATTTCACTTCAAGTTGGTTCAGACCGACTGGTTTGACCGAAGTGACTTCCGGTTGACGTGCATCCGTCAACTTGAAGCTTGCTTTTGACTTCACTTCTGTATCCGTGTTGCTTGTGATTTTCGCAAGCACTTTAACAGTGGCGTTGTCTTGGAGTGGTGTTTCTTTATCAAGGATCAATTCGAATGCTTTTGGATTCGAAGGAATCGATTTGATACCGATGACACGTTTCATACCATCGAACTGCTCGATTTGAATATTGTCGTTCGCAAGATACTCGCTCTCGTCAACAGTCGGTAATTTCTTATCGAGACCGAACGATTTCAAGAGAAGATCACGTGAGACGGCTTTATCGAGGAAGATCGTCACACGATCCGCTTGGTTCGATTCCGCTGCAAGCACGTTGATCAATTCAACTGGTGCTGGTGTCACCATGACCGTGCTGAACTTGACTTTCGCTTGACCATCGATTTTACCGATTAACTCTTTATATTCGTTGTCTGCTGTCTCGATGATTTGTGCGTCGATTGTTGCTTCGATGTCTGTGTTGCTGAATTCAGATGTCAAAAGAACAGTTGCTTTACCGTCTTGGATCGTGACACGTTCTTTCGCAAGTGAACCGAATGATGTCGATAATTTCAGGACGATATCGTCTGCTTTCGTATCAACTTCACCTGTCGCTTTGTTTTTCAACTGGAATGTGACTTCCGTGTTGTCTGATCCGTTTGCAAGGATCGAAGACGCTTTTGGTGTCACTTCAAGCATCCAGATGTTTTCAATGCTTTGTGTCATGAAGCTGAGTGAACCGAGGTCTTTCGCAACGCCACCGATCAAGATGCCTTTCGCGTCAACTGAATAGTCTTTGCCGTACTCGAGCCCTTCGACTTCAAGAACTGCTGACTTCTTGTCTGCGCTGAGTGTCGCTGACTTGACTGTCGCACCTGCGATTTTGAAGTTGTCTGCCATGACAGAATCAACTGCACGCGAGAATGAGACTTCGACTTTCTCTTTGCCGATTGCTTTCGCTGAAGCGAGGACCGTGTTTGCGATCGTGAAGTCCATCGGAGCTGATTTGACATCGCCGACTTTGACGACGTAGCTGTGTGTTCCTTCCGGAATGCCACCTTGCGATGCCATGAACTTCCCTTTCGAGAGCGTTCCTTTTGCAACGATTGGCGTTGCTGACATGTCTTTGCCTGGGTAGATCAAGAGTTCTGCCATTGCGCCCACTGCTGGGTACATGACATCTGCTTTGACTGAAAGCATCTGATCATCGACGCTTCCCATGACGTTCGAGATGTTTGCTGCCTTGACTTCGTAGTTGATGTAACCTGTTACGACAGAGTTAGCACCTTTGTACGAGTAAGCCAGTTTATATTTACCTGCTTTTGAAGTCGATGGTGTTTTGAGGTTGAACTTGCTGATTGGACGCTTAACGATGATACCTGATTTGTACTGGATGCTGATCGTGCTTGGCAATTGAACTTTTCCGCCAACAGCAACCGGCTCGAGGACTGGTTCGAGGACATCAACTGGGTAGTTTTGAAGTTCGACTTTAAGAACAGCTTTCTTTGTCGTACCCGCTACCTTACCGTAAAGGACTTGGTATTTGTTGATGTATTTCTTTTCGAATTTGACAGAACCGCTCCATTTGACTGAGCGCATTTCGTACTTGCCGTTTGAAAGTTTGACTTTCACTTTCGTCGGAAGCGTCAATTTCTTGACTGCATATTTCGAACCACCAGCATGTTTCATCAAGATTGGAGAGATGTATTTAACCGAGACCTTCGTTGCTGCATCAGCAGCAACCGGTGCTACGACAGACGCCGTGACTGCAAGCGCAGCTGCAGCAGCGTACAATTTGTTCGTTTTCTTCGAATAACCCATGTTTACTATTCCTCCTCTTTTCTAACAAATCAAAAGCGCAAATCCCAATTTTAAATCTACAATATAAGTAAAATATAGAAATATTTTACTTTAAAGCAGTTAAAAAATTCTTTAGTCGTCTTAGGAGGAGTACCTTCTGTTTCACGTGCGACTTTTCGTCTATCATCAAGACGATCATTCGTGAGCCATTATGTATCCGATTGGGATGAACTAAAGAAACCGCCGAAATCGCTTCAAAAAGCCATTTCTGATTGTAGATTCGTGCGCTTCACCGCTTCGTTTTTGAGAATCGGTAGAAACGCTACAGGTCAAATATACAAAACTAGGAAGAACGCTACAATAGATTTTTTGTAAAAAATAGGTGAATAGTAGTAAATCAAAATATATTTATATAGGCTGTGCATGGAAATTAAATTTTGGATTCACCCCTTTAAAGAAAACGTTTACATTTTATTAAATTTTTGTCTTATTTTCATTTTACTAAAATAAAGTTTTGTTTTTACGAGATGAAGTGATCTGCTTTTTCGATTGCTCGAAGAAATGATTCTCGGTGCAAACGATGGACATCATCGGCCCACATCTCAATCTTCGCTCCGCGTCGTTTGAGTTCAATCGGTAATCCGCGACCAATCCAATCGAGCTGCCGTTGCAAGATATGACGTTTTCGTCCATCTTGTCGTTCCGCCTCCGTGAACTGGCGCAGATACTGCAAGACGTAACCGAATCCGAATTCAATCGGAATCCGCAATTCCGCTCCCTTGTCGCGTATCTGGATGATGCCGGCTCCATAATGAATGGCTCGAAACAATTCCTCGTTGACGCGCTGATACCACGTTCCCTGTGTTAGACAGTGCGGTTCTAGTACGCCTTTTTTCCCACTCGGTAAGACTGCGAAATAATCAATGACCATGGGTCTGCTCCTTTTCATCAAAAATAGGTGAGTCCGCGAGGGGCTCACCTATCATGACAGGTCAAACGGTTCGATTGTTCGAAAATGATTTAGCCGGTCGTCCGATACTTTCGTATTGCACATCTCCCGGTTGATCCGTAAACGACCAACAGTTGCGTCCATCGACGACACGTGGTTGACGCATCTGACGAACGAATTGCTCTGGTGTAATGTTACGGAGCTCTTCCCATTCCGTCATAATAACTGCAACATCTGCATCCTTCAATGCTTCTTCGACCGTTTGCTTCTGATCAAGTAACGTCCGGGCAACTGGATCATATCCGGTTACACTGACGCCAAATTGCTCCAGTCGTGTTGCGAGGCGTAGTGCCGGCGCGTCTCGTAAATCATCCGTTCCCGGCTTAAAGGCGAGACCGAGTAGCGCCACGCGCATTCCCGTCCGCGGTTGGATTTTTTGTAAGACATAATCTAGCTGGGCTTCATTCGTTTTATCTGCTGCTTCAATGACGTGAAGTCGTTGCTCATGCTCGCGCGCAAGCGTCGTGAGCGCTGCGATGTCTTTCGGGAAACATGATCCCCCGTATCCGGCTCCCGCTCGTAAAAACGAGGAACCGATTCGTGGATCGAGACCGATTCCTTTTGCGACGTCCGATACGTCAGCCCCAACAGCATCCGCTAGTCGCGCGATTTCATTGATAAAACTGATTTTCACTGCCAAAAAACTATTTGCTGCATATTTCGTTAACTCAGCCGTCGTCGGGTCGACTGCAACAAGAGGTGCTGTCGTTGCAAATAATGTTGCAAGTTCTTTTGACAACTCATCATCATTCGTTCCAATGACGACCCGATGAGGATTGCGCATATCAGCAAGCGCCGTACCCTCCCGTAAAAACTCAGGGACCATCGCAAAGCGTAGCGTCGGATACTGCATCGCTAGTTGCATCGTCGTACCAGGTGGAACTGTCGATTTAATGATGACAGCTGCAGTTGGTGCGATTCGCTCAATATGGGCGACGACGGCTTCTACTGCTGATAAGTCACAGCTCCCGTCCGCTTTCTCCGGTGTTCCGACAGCGACAAGATATGTCTTTGCGACTGGGTATTCCGTCGTGAATGTCATTCGTTGTTGATTCGCGACTAGCGCTTCTTCGATCCCCTCTTCTTTAATCGGCGGGATCCCTCGTGTCAGTTGCGCCATCCGTTCTGCATTCAAGTCAACGCACGTTACGTCGTGTCCATTTTCCGCCAGTCCGATTGCGGTCACGAGACCAACATATCCTGTTCCAATCACTGTCAGTTGCATTTCATCACGTCCTTCGATAGTTTCTCTGTCTCCACTATACGGGAGAGCAGAAGATTTGTGCATCGAAAAAGCTTTCCGAATACGCTATACTGGATTACGGGAATGGGAGGAATGCTCGTGGCTATCATTATCTTTTGCCTCGTCTGTCTCATTGCGTATCGGATCCGCAAGCTTCCCGAAGCACTACGGACGATTTTACTCATCCTCGGTTTACTCAGTGGATGGTTCGCGCTCTTTGAGATGATCAGCTTCATCGAAGCTAACCCGTATCTAGCTGCAATCCCGATTGGACTGGGACTTGCTTACTGGTACTGGTACCGTAAAAAGAAACAAGCAACCGACAAAACCCCTTCCGACTCGTGAAGTGGGTTTTTCTTGTAGATGAACGAAAAAAGCGATGTCTCCTCAAATGGGGGACATCGCTTTTCATATTCAGGACTGGACTTTGCGTTCGATTGCTGCGATTTTCTCTTCGATCTCAAGCAACTTCAGTTCGTGTTCGAGTTCGAGACGACGTTTTTTGCGTTTGAGACGATCGAGTTCTTCCGCGAGCGACTCGTTCGACGCTTCCGGCTTCGGAGGTGCTTGCTCCATCGATTGACGGAGTGGATCAAACAAGTTTGATTTCGCGAACTGAGCCGCTTCCGGTCCGAACATATCTTGGATGAGTGGGAGAATCTTGTTCATCGCGGTTCCTGGAATCTGTGACTTTTCATCGACGAGACGTTTGAGCGCCAATTCATCGACGAGATACCCTTTTCCGTCCTGTTCGGCATGCAATTCGCCCGTCCGAATCCAGCGACGGACCGTTTCTTCTGAGACACGTAACAATTCACTGATCTGTTTTGTCGTTAACATCGTCATCCCTCTTTCCCTCTAGTAGTACCTTTACTATACACACATGTGTGCGTGTGTGTCAAAGGATACACACATCAAAAAAGAGACCCTCGTATAGAAGGTCTCTAATCGTTATGCTCCCCGACGAACGAGTAACCAAAGGCCGACGATAGCAAGTCCTGCTCCCGTTGCTGCATATGGGAACGGCTTGTCTTCACCTGCTTGTGGTAATGTGCCCGTTGCTGTCGTAGGTTTCGACTGTTTTTCAGCCGATTCGACTGTTTGGACAGATGTTTCTGTTGACGTTGGTGTTGGCGTCGGTTTCGCGACCGGTTTTGCTTTCGCGATTTCCGCGAGCAAGATCGTACCGAGGCTACCTTCTTCAATCGTCACACCCGCTTCCGGTGATTTTCGCTCGAAGTACTTCAACAACTCATCAATCATCTCTTGTTCTTCCGGCGATATTGCTTCTTCATCGCTCGCCATCAGTTTCATCGCTTTCGCTTGCTGAGCGAATGACTCATAGTCTTCATACATCTCTTCATCCATATCCATCATCAAGTCATCCATGTCAAGGTGATGCATCGCTTTGACCGTGTAGCCCGCTGCGACTTCCGTCTTGATCGTGTACGTTCCCGGATCAAGTTGGAGCATCATCAAGTCATCTTTTGCGATCTTTTCCTGATAGACATCCTTTCCTGTGATCGCATCCGTTACCGTATACGTCGCAGGAACTGTTCCTTCATCAAAATCTGGCTGTTGGTTTCCGTTTGCATCAAAGAAATTGACGACAGCTAACCAATGCTCGAACATACCGTCGAGCTCTTCGTCGCCGTAAATCCCAGCGTCAATCACTTCCTTCTGACCGGCGACGAGACGAACTTTCTTCATCCCAAAGTCTTCATCGACATCCGAGTCGATCGTCCGGTCATCACCGACGTTTTGCTCGGAATAGAAGTAATATCCCATGTCATATCCGTCGACTTCGACTTCATATGTTCCTGGTTTTAAATCCTTGAAGCTATATAGACCATTCTTCGTATATGCTTCATCGATGACATCTTCATTCCGGTCCATCAAATAGACGACGACATCATCGAGACGTGTTTCCTTCTCTTGGCGAATGCCGTCTTCGTTCTCATCGAACCAGATTGTTCCTTCAATCGTTGCCGTCGTCGGCGCTTCGACTGGTGTCGGTGTCGCGTCATCACCTGTCTCTGGCTCGTCTGTCGTTGGCTCTTCCTTGACCGGTTCTTCCGTCACAGGCTCTTCTGGTGTTGGTTCCTCCGTCACTGGTTCATCCGTTGCTGGATCTTCTTTGACCGGTTCTTCTGTTACGGGTGTCTCTGGATTTGGTTCTTCTGTCGTCGGTTCTTCTGGTGTAACGACTTTACCGAATTCGACGAGAATCGTCCGTTGTCCATCTGCTGAGACGACCTTGACGACAGGTGCCGTCTCTGCCGTGAACGTCACGACCGGTGTCTCTTCGATGTTGACATCTTCACCTGTCACGCCGTCTTCAAAGACGAGTGCCGTCTCCGACGTGATATCGACGATGCCTGTGCCTTCAAACGTTAACGTATACGGACCCGTGCCCGTTCCTGTGACGTCCCACTCGACGGTTTCTGCGTAGACCGGTAACTTCAGACCGAACGCAACGACGAGTGCCATCATAAGTAAACCAAGTTTTTTCATGAGTGTATGTATGCTCCTATCGTGATTTAATATTACCTCCCTAAATAGTAAACAAATCCGCCAAAAATAACCAGAAGAAATCTTGAATTCCTGCTATTTTTTATAATCAAAAAACCTCGTCCAAGGACAAGGTTTTAGATAAGCTGACGACACGCTTCTGCACATTCCGTACAAGCTTTCGCACAGGCTTGGCAGTGGTCATGATCGTGTTTGCTACACTCTGCAGCGCATGCCTCACAGATTTCTTGGCATGCCTTTGCGAGGACTGCGACATTCGAGCTGTTTCGAGCGATGGCTTGTAGCAATAAGCTACAGATATCGGCACAATCGCGGTCGAGTCGAATACAATCTGCCATATGTCCGACGTGTCCCTCGTTCAGACAGGCATCAAAACAATGATTACAAGCGAGAATACAATCGGTCAGTCGTTGCTGTACTGCGTGATCCATATTGATTCCTCCTTTGTATATGTTTTGTACCCTTATGACTCGAAACAAAACAAAAATAAGACAGCACATGGAGCTAGAAGCTCGCGATGCTGTCTTATTTGACGATCTCAAGCGGAATCTCGATCCCACGCCCTGCTCCTGCATCAATGATGAGGACCGGAAGACGTTGGTCATCGAAGACTTCTTTTTCGATCGTCGTATTGGACGTGTAGGTCCGGATTTCCCCCATCTTCTTCGCTTCGAAGGAGACGAACGGAAACGGAATCGATTGATTGGCGACTTCGAGCCGAATATCGACCTGTTGGTCATCGAGTCGAATGTCATTCGCTGTCCGGATAACAAGACGCATCCGGTCATTTTCCGTCAGAGTGACCTGAGCGGAAATGTTCTCGGTCTGTCCTGCACGCTTAACGGGATCTACGATGACCGTCGGGGAAGCGGTCTTCGCTTGTTCTGCGCGCTGACAACCAGGAACGACGAGTAAGGAAATCGCGAGGGGGAGAAGCCAGCGTTTCATGTTCGCTTCACTTCATAGCAAACGTCAGTTCAGCGACACAAGCGACTTCCCCATCGACTGTGGCTGTAGCACGACCTTTACCGATTGGTCCACGGACCTTCGTCAATTCGACTTCGAGGCGGAGCTGATCCCCGGGCACGACTTGACGTTTGAAGCGGCATCCTTCAATTCCTGCGAAGAAGGCGAGCTTTCCTTGGTTCTCTTCCATCTTCAATACGGCGAAGGCACCAACTTGTGCGAGTGCTTCGACGATCAAGACGCCGGGCATGACATTGTATTCTGGGAAATGGCCATTGAAGAATTCTTCGTTCGCCGTGACATTCTTGATTCCAACGGCACGTTTTCCCTCTTCGACTTCCAAAATGCGGTCAACGAGTAAAAACGGGTACCGGTGCGGAATGACTTCCTTGATTTGTTCGATCGTATACATATTCGACAGCTCCCATCACTGATTAAATTAAGATTTCATCCAAAAATCGGTGATGCGGGTCCATGTGTCGAGCTTTAACACATCCATTGCCTCGCCACCACCAAACGTCGCATAACCCACCATTGCGCCGACGATCAGTGCTACGACGATGAGAACGAGAACGATCAGTACACGTACGATGATCGGAACTCGGCGTGTCGAATACGCACGAAGACGTCGCTCTGATTTGTGCTCCGGATTGCCGGTTTCCTGGTTTGAAGCTTGTTGCTTCTTTTTCAGGCGTTCACGCGTTGGCTGATCCGTGCCTGTTTGGTTTTGTACCATCTTGATCACCTTTCATTGATTCAGTCTGAGAACAGTATAGCATATTAGTACCTGGTATTAAATAGTTCCAAATTCGCTACAAAACGTGTTCCGCAACTAGTGTAACACGACCAGACAGGCAATTCCTCTAAAAAATTTTAGTTTGTGTATATAAGGAAGGAGAAAAACAGTTTCCCACGTTCTGCGGTTTTTTTACACTTTTTTAAATCCAAACTGAACGTCTCGGCGTAAGCTCTCCAGAACGACGCAGCAACGGTCCTTGGATGAATATGAAACATCGCTTCAACATTTAATTTAAAAAATTAAAACTTGATGCAATCCAAATCAATCTAGGTTGCGTAAGCTATTCAGAACAGGAAAGAAACACTTACCAAATAAACCAAAAACTGAGAGGAATGATTTAAGATGAAACACACGAAAAAATTCGCAGCATCAGCAATGGCAGCAGCACTCGTACTACCAGGAACGGCAGCATTCGCTTCCGGTGGCGGAGAAGACATGAAACAAGATGCACCGAAAAACGTCACGGTCAAAACAAAAGCCGCTGACCTTCGTGCAACACTCGATCAATTACTCTCTGAGCACTTCGTCCTTGCAGTCATGGACATGAAGAAACAATATGACGGTTCAAAAGACGCGCAATATTACGAAGCAGCACTCAAACAAAACGCACTCGACATGACTCCAGCAATCGCTTCAGTCTACGGCGAAGAAGGCGCGAAACAGTTCGAGAAAATCTTCGTTGATCACAACAAATATACGACAGACCTCGTCAAAGCTGTAAAAGCAGACGACCAAGACGGCATCAACGCTTCGAAGAAAGAAACAGAAGAGTTCGTACAAGATCTCTCGAGCTTCCTCGATACAGCTACGGAAGGTAAACTCCCGAAAGCAGCAGCTGAAGAAGTTCTCCGTGCTCACGAAGCAGACGTCTACAAAACATTCCAGCAATATGCAGCTGGTGACTACGAAGGATCGTACAACACGTTCCGTGAAGGTTACAGCCGCATGTACGATATCTCAAAAGCACTCTCTGTTGCGATCACAACACAGATGCCTGAGAAATTCGACAACACGAAAGCTGACTCAAAAGCAGCAGATCTTCGTTCAACACTCAACAGCCTTGCAGCTGAACACGTCGCTCTTGCAAACCTCAGTATGACAGCTGGCGTCGATCAAGCGAAAGACTACGATGCAGCAAATTGGGCTGAAGATATGCACACAGCTGACTTCAAAGCAGCAACGAAATCAGTCTACGGTCAAGCCGGTGCAGATCAATTCGAACAAGTTTGGACGAAAAACCACATCGAAGCACAAGCTAACCTCGTCACAGCAGCAATCAATGACGACAAAAAATTGATGGGTGACGCACAAGATATGCTCAAAATGTTCTCGAACGACTTCGGTGCATTCCTTGGTGCAGCTACAGAAGAAAACCTTCCAACAAAAGCAGCACAAGAAGCCGTATCAGGTCACGAGACTTACGTCCAAGATACGTTCATGCAGTATGTTGAAGGCGACTACAAAGGTTCTGTCGACACATTCCGTGAGTCTTACGCTTACATGTATGGCGTAGGAGCTAACCTCGGTGATGCAATTGTTAAACAATCACCAGAGAAGTTCATGGATGGTACTCCAGGATCAATGCCTAACACAGGTAACGGTGGAATGAGCGACAACAACTCAGCTGCAACAACTGGTGCAATCGCAGTATTCGGTCTTGCACTCGGAGCAGTCGGTCTTGTCCTCGCACGTAAACGTCAAAACGCCTAAGAAATTGGGTATACTCAATAACAGGATAGCGACATGCTATCCTGTTATTTTTGTACATAGAGGGAATCTCTTCTCTCGGAAAGGAGATACGCGTTTATGAAACGTTGGTTATTACCGGCGAGCATCCTCTTGATGGTCGTTTCGGTCGGAACACTGCTGTTCCTCTTGTTCGGTCAAACAAAACCGGATACATCAAACATCACGCAAGGTGACCCCAAAACAGAATCCGCGGCCTCTTCCGAGACGAAGGAAGAAGATCCGCTCAAGCCGTCTGAAATCTTTAAGAAGGAGTTCAAGGACCTCTCGGCAACGGAGGTCGAGCTTCCAAAACAACTCGTCATCCCGAAGCACGACATCAAGACGAAGGTCGAACAGGTCGGGCTCGATAAGGATGGTGCGATGGCGACACCTAAAAACGAACAACAAGCTGGCTGGTATAAGTTCGGTCCGCGTCCCGGTGACGTCGGCAATGCCGTCATCGACGGTCACACCGATACGAAGACTGGTCCAGCAATCTTCTATAAATTGCACGAGCTGAAGAAAGGTGATCCAGTCGAAATCACAGATGCGTCTGGACGAAAGCTCGTCTTCCGCGTCAAAGAAATCGTCCAGTACGATCACTTGAAGGCACCACTGAAGAAAATATTCGGTCCAGCCGATACACGGAACTTAAACTTGATTACGTGTATCGGAACGTATGATGAGAATCAAGGGACGTATGATGATCGTCTCGTCGTCTTCACGGAACTGGACGAGAAAGCATCCGATCCCGTCAAGACACCACCGAAACCTGCTACGAACATCCGTGTCAGTGGCGGTTTCATCAACTGGTATGCGTCAACTGATGAAGACGTCGTCAAATACAATGTCTACCAAGAAAAGGACGGAAAACGCAAAAAACTCGGTACGACAGAATCGATCGAGCGTAAAGCGTTCCCGCTTCCTGAAGATGCAACCGGTCGTTTTGTCATCACGGCTGTCAGTAAAGCCGGAATCGAATCAGAAGACGCGTTCAGCGCTGTTCAGAAATAACGAAACGGGATGTCTCCAAGTCGGAGGCATCCCGTTGTTCATTTATTCGCTGCTGGTAATGCAATTCGGAGTTGTTTCTTACCAGACATCGTCTCATAAAATAGACTAAGTCGCCCTTCCGTCACGCGGAGCTGTTCCGACGGAATGAAGACGATCCCAATCCGGCTTTCATCCGGCTGATACGTACCGTTCAAGGCATTAAACTGATCCGCGATCGTTACGATCTCGTCCGCTGTCTCATACTCCCCGATTCTTGGTAAGATCTCGATTTCATCCGCTGATTGATTCGTCACTTTAACCGTGATTGCAAGCAACCGTCCCGTCTCCCCCATCACTTGGAGAAGCTTTTGCTTTTCGACTTTCATTTGAACGAGTGGCGTCTGCCGCGTTTTTTCCGTCGTATCGACGTCAAGCGTCTTCAGCTTCAATCCCGCCATCTCATAGACGACACCAAGTCGATCTTCGCGATCAAACTGCTTCAGCTGCGCTTCATCAAGACGGATCGATGTTCGCGGTTTCGTCTCTTTCGCAGGCTCTTCCGCCTGAAACCAACCGAAGAGCGGGACCATGAATTTCGTTACGATGATAAGGACGAGCAAGCCCGACATCACATAAAACAATACTGTCTTCACACGTCGCCTCTTTTCTAAGCCTCGATCCGTTCCTTCATCCATCCCCGATCGAGTCCATGTACACCGGGACGTCCATGTGTCGCAAGGTACTGGCAATACTGGACTGCGAGATATTCTGCCTGAAACTCGACATACCGCGTTCCCGGTAGACTGTTGACCTCATAGAGATAGATTTTTCCATCCGCACCAATCCCGACATCGATCCCGAGCGCATCGAGTGGGTAATCATAAAACGATTCGAAATAGACGGGGAATCGTCGCGCAAAGTCAACGATCCGTCGCGAGATCGCTTCATGTTGATCCGGATAGTTCTGCTTCATAAATATGTCCATCCGCGTCGTCGAAAACGCTCCATGACTGAGATGGCTGACCGATTCTTGGTGATTGTTGCTGACGAACGGAAAATATTTGACGAGTTTCCATTGACCGTTCGCTCCCTTCGCGACATGGATCCGCATACAATACGAGTGTCCATGAATCGTTTGCGAGGCGATGAACGGCTGGACGATCATCGGATTCCGTTTGGTCTCTTCTTCGATGCGGGTGATCAATTCCCCTGTCGAACAGACGGTTGACTCCAATAGATGGCTGAATCGATACTCGTCGCCTTTTGGTTCAATCGTATAAATCCGTTGCCCTTGTTTACCATTCGCCGGCTTGAAAACGACTTTTCCGTATTTCTCAATCAGCGGCAAAATCGTCTTTCCTTTCTTTACCCGGTGCATTGGAATCAAGACATCCTGAAACGTGCCTTCTTGTGCCAATTGACGTAGGACGACGTTTTTATTACCGATCCGGTGCGTCGTAAACGGAATCTCGGTTGCGAGTCGCTTGAACAATTCTTTGTCCGCATCACTCAGTGGCAAATGATTATAGATGACATCCGGAAACTCATACATACTTTGATGCCACGCATCTTCGTCGAAGAAGAGTCCGCGGATCGTCCGATTTTCGAAATCAACATCGCGCGGTCGGAAAAAGAAGATGTCGACACCCATCGAGGCTCCGATGACGCAGGCAATCTTATCGCGAAACTGGGGCGTCTCATTTAAGCGTAAAATTCCGATTCGTGTCATGACGCATCCTCCTCGACGGGTTCAAAATAGATCAAATAACGTTCCGTACTGTCCGTGACGTTATAAAACGGATAACAGGTCGAAACGACGAGTGACTCCTGCTTCGTTGACTCAAGAACCCGCGTATCTTTGTAATCGACGATTTCGCTCGATTGCATGACGTAGCGATAGGAACCGTTCGCGAGATAGAGGACGACCTCGTCGCCCTTCTTCAGCTTACTGATCTTCGAGAACGTCGTATCGTTATGTCCCGCGAGGAAAATCCGGTCGCCTTGACCAGGAAATGCTGTCTCCGGATGATGGCCGACTCCTTTAGCAAGTGTCGCATCATCAACGCCTTCAAGCACCGGTAACTCCATCTCAAGTGACGGCACTCTTAAATATCCGACCGTCTCGCCCGTTTGAAAGAGGACATCCTCTGTCTTCTCCTTCGACCGTTTACTCGTTGTTTCTGATTTTGCTGTGGTCGATGACGTTCCTTCTGCCTGGACGACATCTTTTGCTTTCGCTAGTTCCGTCGTCAAGGTCTGCTGAACCGTCAGTTTCTGATAGCCGACGTAACCGAGCAACAAAAGTCCGATCACCAGTAATCCTGTCGATAGGCGTCGCATCATGACGGCACCTCCTTCAACATTCGTGTCCATGCCCGGCAATAACCAGATAAATTATGCTCGACGTCATCGATCCGAACCCGCATCGAGTGGTGCCGGATGTAAAAACTTCCGAGAATCCGACCGGGTTTCTTCATATACATCGCGACTTCCGGATAAAAGAAACCGTTTCGCTGATAGATCATCCGTCGTTCAATCGTCTGGTCGAGCCAGTCGAGTGGAAAGTCTGCTAATAAGTCGACTCGTCCAAGCGCTTCGATCCGGTCGATCATCTCGCGTGCCGCAAGCATCAGTTCAAGGAACGTCGGGTACGTCGTTTCCCGGTGATGAATGAAGTCGAGTTTCGGGGAGACGTTCTTGAGACCGAACTGGAAATAACGCTCTTCCGGCAACCATTTCGTTAACTCGTTCGCACTATAGCTCAACCAATGATCGTGGAATTTCCAGTACGATTTAGCGATGAAATGATCAAATGATTGGACGACACTATCGAGCCAACGGGAATCGGGATCGAGTGCGTACAACCGCATCAAGGCGTATGTCGCTTCCCCTTCGTAATAGATGATCCGGAAGGCTTCCTTTAACGCAAACGACGGATACTCGAGCACATGCAGATATTGTCCCGACGGTTGTTGCAGTGAAAGAATGCCTGTTGCGAGTCGTTGACTGAGTCGTAGATCATCCATCGTCTGAAATGTCTGCATGTATTCCGTCAATGCTAAGATCGCTGCAGCATTCGCGCCGAGTTTGATTTCGTTTGATTCGCGATCAAGCACGAAGGAACGCTCCCCTTCATGTACGATCAATTCCTCGATCAAATAGCGTTTTGCTCGATCGATTGCTTGGCGTAATCGTTCGCTTGGTGTCAGTCGATAGGCTTCAATCATTGAATAGAGTGTACTTGCATGACGTAAGCTGTTATAGAACTTAATCGGTTTATCAAAGCATGGGAAGTAACCATATTGGAAGCGACCATTCGCCCGGACTTGGCGAGCAAGATACTCACTCGACTGGGCGACGATTGTCTTGATTTCAGAAGGAAGTTGACTTGTCGTCTCACGGATTTTTTCAACATCACGTATGACTTCAAGTACATGCGGTGTTTCGTCTGCGAAAACACCTAGCGTATCAAAGAGGAGGCATGGACTTGTCGGATGAAAGTTCATCCGCTCCGTCCGCCCTTGTTGGTGCGCATAATTGCTCAAGTTCGTTAGATTGATGTGTAGTTCTGGATGCGTCGGATCTTGTGTCAAAACGGCATTACCATTCAATTCTTCTTCTAGATAGGCACATTGCATCTTCCGATCAAACGCGATTCCGTACCGGAAGTAATTTTTCCGTGTGTCTTTCACTCGCTCGTTTAAGGTCTCAAACGAGAGTGCCTCAAAGTTTCGGGCGATGTCGAGCTTCAACCACGCTACTTCTGGTTGTTGGCGGAGCCAATTGCGTGCTTGATCTTTTACGGATTGTAGCCCTTTACCTTGGAATCGAACGACACGGGCTCGCTCCGATGCTTGTCCGAGTGAGACGAATAACATCATCTGACGATTCCAGTAGTAGATATCATCAGTCTTCATGTGTTGTTCCAGTACATCCATGGCAGTGGTGAATCGGTTGAGCAGGTCCATGTTCAGCTTCACTCCTATTCTAAAAGGATGAATCGCAGTGAGGCACAGATGGCCCCACTACGATTAACTACAGCATGACTTACTCTTGTGGACGGCGACGGAACAGTTTCGTGAACAATCCGGCAGCTGTCGCAAGCATTCCCATGAGGGTGATCAAGAACAGATTTTCCGAAGTATTCGGTAACGTACCACCGACGATTCGTTTGACTGGTTGAGTGATCGGTTTTGAAACGAGTGGTGATTTATTGATTGGTGCACTGACTGTGTTTACTGGCAATGTCGGCTTGACGCTTGGTCCATTTACAGCGCCAGTCGAAGGAGCTGGCTTGACGTTCGGACCTGAGACAGGGCTCGTTCCAGGAGTTGGTGTGACAACCGGACCATTTCCTGGTGGAGTCGTTGGTGGCGTGACGACAGGAATCGGGATGATGACATTGTCATTGTCGTTATCATCGTTCGGATTCGAGACGTTGTCTGGATCCTCTTTCCCATCATTGTCGTTATCCTTGTCTCCACCATTGTTATTATCATTGTCACCATCATTATCTTGATCCGCATCGGCGTCAGCATCTGCATCTGCATCGGCATCTGCGTCAGCATCGGCGTCAGCGTCAGCATCAGCATCGGCGTCAGCATCAGCATCAGCGTCAGCGTCAGCGTCAGCATCGGCATCCGCATCAGCGTCAGCGTCAGCGTCAGCATCAGCATCAGCATCGGCATCAGCGTCAGCATCAGCATCAGCATCAGCGTCAGCATCGGCATCAGCGTCAGCATCGGCATCAGCGTCAGCATCAGCATCCGCATCGGCGTCCGCATCGGCGTCAGCGTCAGCATCTGCATCGGCGTCAGCATCTGCATCTGCGTCAGCGTCAGCGTCAGCATCGGCATCCGCATCAGCATCCGCATCAGCGTCAGCATCGGCATCAGCGTCAGCATCGGCGTCAGCATCAGCATCCGCATCGGCATCCGCATCAGCGTCGGCGTCAGCATCTGCGTCAGCGTCGGCATCCGCATCGGCGTCAGCGTCGGCATCGGCGTCAGCATCCGCATCAGCGTCAGCATCGGCGTCAGCGTCGGCATCAGCATCTGCGTCAGCATCGGCATCTGCGTCAGCGTCGGCATCCGCATCAGCATCTGCGTCGGCATCAGCGTCTGCGTCTGCGTCGGCATCAGCGTCGGCATCCGCATCTGCGTCGGCATCAGCGTCGGCATCAGCATCTGCGTCAGCATCAGCATCTGCGTCGGCGTCGGCATCTGCGTCGGCGTCAGCATCTGCGTCAGCGTCGGCATCCGCATCGGCGTCAGCGTCGGCATCGGCGTCGGCGTCGGCATCAGCGTCAGCATCAGCGTCTCCATCTGCCTCTTCATCAAAGACGATCGTATCTTGACCATCTAAATCGGCCAGCAGTTGTGCATCAATTGCAGACGTATTGACGACAGACCCTGTAACAACAACTTCGTCTTGAGCAACTCCAGCCGGTTTATCAACGATGACATCGGCATTAACAGAAGTTGGTCCAAGTACTTGTACACCTGCGAGTTCATTCGACAAGTTCACTGTATCGTTCGTTACTGCCGTTAAAAGACTGTTCACACCTGGCAGTAAATTTTTGACTGGGTTTAAAACAGGATCAATTAAGTTTCCTGCTATTCCGGATAGTTTTAAATTCGTGATGGCATTGACTAAATCGGTTAAGGCGTCTTGGACAACTTGTTTCGTTACCGTATCAAGATGCTGTCCTAAACCATCACTAAAATCGATGACGATTGAACCATCCGGATTAATCGTGACTGGAGCAGAACCTTCGTAATCCAAAAGATCCGAAAGGGCGGTATCTAAATTCTGTAGATTATCCAGAGCATCCGTTAATTCTGTGAGCCCCTCCACTCTCAACAAACTACCTACGACTGGAGTACGTTGTAATCGATCGATACCCGCTAATAGGTCAGTCACAGTATCTGCTACTGTTCCCGTCAACGGATCTAGCTGTCCTTTAAGCGTCGGTAAATCTTCAAGTGTGATGGGTAATAATTCAACACTGACCGACGCATTACCGTTCGCCTGCATTTTTCCCGCTAAATCTGGAATGTTGAAGACAGCCACCCGGTCTGGGTTCAATACTTCCGCATCGGCTAATCCGACACCGGTTAAATTAAGGGCTAAATCATAGTTATCCGGTTGTTCCGTCAGATTTGCATTGACCGCGACATCCGTCAGTAGTTGAACTTCAGCTAAACTGACTCGATTCGGTCCTTGGACGAGTGAGTTTCGCACCGAATTCGCGAATTGGCTTTGTTGCGTCTGAAACTTCTTTTCAGAATTCTCAGCTGCTTCGGTTTTTGTATAAGTGAATGAGATCGGAGAGAGGGCGAGAGAGGACGCTGCCAGCAGTTTCACTAGTCTTCGTGTGTGGTTTCTATGGTGTCGATTCATCTTCTTTCGAAAATCAGGTGCTTTTTTCTTCATTTCAACACTCCTTTTCTACGGAAAAAATAATCGTACACCTATTATTATGCATGCAATTCCCATGAAAATATACAATTTTTTACAAAAACAATGTTTAAATAGTTATTATTAACCAGTATTTTAGATATTAATTTACTATAAAAATATAAATAATATATATTATGAATAATTACGCGTTAATATATATTGTAATTTTATTTCATGCTAGTTCTATCCATTTTGTGTAAAAACGGCTTATTTCAATTTTATATGACCATAGTTTTAAAAAACGCAAAAAGACCTACGAGCGTCTGCTCGTAGGTCTAGAAACCTGCTTTTTAGTATCGAATGTGTTGCTTACTCCAACGGATCGATTCCTTGAACTGTCGGACGAGATCTTCAGCCGGTGCCGTCAAATAATAGGCAAGTCCGTGCACTTTCTCAGACATCTGCTGGATGACGAGTCCATCTTCGATCAGCTCCTGTAATTGTTCGAGGATTTGACCGTGCGATTGATCGATCCGTTGCTCGAGTTCCCCGATCGTCAACGCACCATCACGCAAGAGATAAATGATGCTCGACTTCAGACTGTTCTCGAAGTTGTGTTGAAATTTTTGCAACGCCAGTAAATCGGCTTGTTCTTCGGTATGACGTGAATCCATCTGATTCCTGCCCCCTTTTTCTTAACTACCTCTTCAGTATGACGCACTTTTACGTGAATTTCAAAACTCAATCGCGATCGGTGATGATCGTATCGAACGTCTTCTCTTCCTCCGTGATGACCATCTTCTTTTGCGACCGGAGATGATACAGGCGACGGATGTTCAAGATGACTACCTTCATGACAGCGTAGAACGGAACACCCAGCAAGACGCCGAAAAATCCAGCGATGTTCCCTGCGACGAGCAAGACGATGATAATTGTCAATGGATGGACATCAAGTGTTTTCCCTTGCACAAGTGGTGACATGATGTGCGAATCGATCTGTTGCGCGACCGTCATGACGATGATCGCATAGATCGCAAGAATCGGATCCTGGATGAACCCGACGATCAACGCCGGAATGACACCGAGAACCGGACCAAGGAACGGAATGATGTTCGTCAATGTCGCAAACAAGGCGAGCAACAACGCATAATCGATCCCGATGATCAGATATCCGATATAGGCGATAATTCCGACACCGATACTGACGATGACTTGTCCTCGGATATAGCTCATGATCGTCAAGTGGACATCACCAAGGATTTTTTTCGTTTCCTTATGATACTCATACGGCATCAGTTTAACGAGATTACCTTTAAGCTTATCACCATCAAGCAACATGTAGATCAACATGATCGGAATGATGACGATCGTCACGACCGTCGTCGTCAGAACACTGACGAACCCACCGACACCTGTACCGATGTTCTTTAGGAACGTCGACGCATACTCCGAGATGTTCCCAGAGAACTTATTGAATAAGTTGTCTTGACCCGTCATGAATCGTGAAAAGAAGGCACTGTTCTCCAGTTGTTCCCGAACATCGACCAATTGCCGCTGGAACTGTGTCGCAAGCGTCGGAATCGAATTGACGAACTGTGTGATCTGCTCCGATAACATCGGACCAAAGATGAATCCGAGTGTCGTTAAAATACCGATCAAACCAACGAGGACGATCAAAACAGCCGGGCGCCGCTTCATCTTTTTCTCAAGCAACTCGACGATTGGTAGCAGGACATAATAGAGAATCCCAGCGATCGCGAGGGGTGGTACGACCATCTGAAGCAGAATCGCGACTGGTCGGAACAGGAACGTCACATGATCACCAATCCAGACGATGATCAGTAATGTCATAACCCACCAGGCGAATCGGTACCACTTGTTTTCAAACATTTTTTGCATCTAACCACTTCCCTACGTAAAAGAATAAAGTTCAATATCCTCTTTAGTTTTCCTTAAAATGATACTTCTTAATCCTTATTCTTAAAAAATGTATAGTTCGTTATGTAGATAAGAAATATATGATATATTTGTTTCAGTGATTTTTGCAGATTCAAATTTGATGGTGTGTCCGTTTCTGCGTAAGATGAGTATATTCGATATTTAAGCAACCTTTTTTATACATGTAAAATAGAATACGGAGGAAATCCTAGTGAAATGGATCAATCACACAATCGGTCGCCAATTGATGTTCGCTTTTTATATGGTGTTCGTCGCCCTCAGCATCACGTCCGGAATTGTTTACTTCTATACGGAGCAGAAAATCGATCAAGCGAATGCGACGTTCGATGATTTGCGGGAACGGCGAACGAACGCCAATGCACTCGCGAACGAGTGGACTGTCGCGCAAAGTAACGTCAAATCCTACTTATTGACTGGCTCACAAGAAACACTTGATGCCATCAAGACAAATCAACAGGAAATCAACCGCTTGACGACATGGTTTGAAAAGTATGCGGTATATGAGCAAGGAAAAGAATATGCGACAGCGACGCGTCAAATCTATGACGATTACTTCGGAACATCGCTTCCACTCCTGAATGAATACGTTGAAGGAAAAAAAGACGGGAAAATCAATGAAGACTTCGTTGATCCGAATACGCTCGCTGCTCTCTCCAACGGGAAAGACCTGTTCACCGAAAATGGTACGTTACGTGGATCGGTCAGCTTATCAGATGCTGATGTCGACATGACACGGATTGATACGTTACTTTCGGATTATCTAACGTTGATTCAAGGCAAGGAAGTCGATGCAAAGAATAATCTTCTTGGCGAAATGCGTGTTGCCCAGTTCATCTGGCTGTCGAATCTCGTCGTCTTGATTCTCGTCCTCTTCTCGCTCGTTCGTCCGTTCATCAGCCGCGTCACGAAACAGGTCAATACACTGTCTCGCGATAGTGCACTCCTTGCGACGGGGGAAGATATTCAAGCAATTCCGTTGCCTAAACGCAAGGATGAGCTGCATACGTTGACGGCATCGTTCAATCAGATGGCAGCGTCGATTGCAGATAACAAGGTCCATATGCTGGCGAAGAACGAGGAGCTCCAAGCGCAACAGGAAGAACTCGTCGCCCAGCAAGAAGAACTGCAAGCACAGCAGGAAGAACTCGAAGAAGCACTCGATATCACGCTTCGTAGCGAACAACATCTGAAGTATCGCAATGAATTGACAGAGACACTCGCCTCCCGCGAGACATTGACGGCATATCCAGAAATCATTGAAAAGCTTGTCTCGATCACGCATTCTGAAATCGGTGCCCTATTGTTCCTTGATCAACAAGAAGTTCGCTCGACGATCGATTACGGAATGACAGAAGAGATGGTCGGCCGTCTTGTCTCTGACGATCAATCGCTCTTGCACCGGGCACGTCTTTTGAAGCGTCCCGTCCATTCATCGAAACAGGTCGCGCACGAGAGTCCGCTCCCGTATCCATACTATATGTATGAAGTCGCAGTGCCGGTGCTTGATCCGACGAAAGAGCACATGATTGCCTGTATCTATCTCGTCCGCTACCGTGATGCTTTCACGACGGAACAAATGAATGACATCCTGTCGTTCTCGCATCAATTGTCCCTCTCGCTCTTACGGATGGGCATTTATGAGGAAATGATCCGCGAGAAGAACAAGACGACGCAACTGTTGAACTCGATTCGCGAAGCTGTCGTCTATATCGAACATGAGACGGATGAGTTGCTCGTCAACGAACCCCTCATGACGTTATTCCCGGAAGTACCGACTCAGTTCGAAGACGAAGAACGCTCTGCTTTTGAGCAAGCGATGCAAGCATTAGCGGATATCATTGATGAACCGGCAGCGTTCGAGCGCTATATCGAACAAATCGTTGAACTGAATTTACCGAAAGACAGCTTAATCGTCTCGATCCGAAAGCACAGCACGTATATTCAGATTTACGCCGAGAAGATTGAAGTCGACGGCATGTGGGTCGGTACGATGCTCGTCCTGCGCGACGTGACGAAGGAAACGGAAGCCGAGCGGATGAAGGAAGAGTTCGTCTCAACCGTCTCCCATGAATTGCGGACACCGCTCTCTTCCATCTATGGCTTCACGGAACTGATGCTCAACAAACGGTTCGAGGAAGAACGGCAACGGAAGTATCTCCAGACGATTCACTCGGAGACTGGTCGCCTGACGACGCTCGTCAATGATTTCCTCGACGTCCAGCGGATGGAGTCGAGTGAGCACCGCTATGAGATGTCGACATTCGATGTCGTCGAACTGGCCCAGGACTTGATCGAGTTTTATGATGTCTCGCATGAAACGCATAAGATTGACTTTGAGGCACGGGGACCGATCATGATTGACGGTGATGCGGAAAAGATGAAGCAATTGCTGAACAATCTGCTCAGTAATGCCGTCAAGTACTCGCCAAGTGGGGGTACAGTCTTGATACGAATTTCAAACGAACTCGGTTTCGCCCAGATCCGGATCCAGGATGAAGGCATCGGCATTCCGCAAGAGGCCCTTCCGAAACTATTCGATAAGTTCTATCGTGTCGATAACTCCGAGACACGAAAAATCGGCGGAACCGGTCTTGGTCTGTCGATCTGTAAGGAAATCGTCAAACACCATAACGGGACGATTGATGTCGAATCCGTCGTTGGTGTCGGATCGACCTTTACGATTCGTTTCCCGATCGCTGTTATCTCGACGATCCTTACGTATGAAGATTAATCATTCGACCGTTCACATCAGTGGATGGTCTTTTTTGTCGTTAGATCGGATAAGACGCGGGGTATAGTCAAAAGCGCATTATTTTAAGGAGGAATCAACATGCAACTTGGATGGATTGGTTTAGGACATATGGGTGTACCGATGGCAAAACGTCTACTCGACGGTGGTCATGACTTGGTCGTCTACAACCGGACGTATGAAAAAACAGCTCCTTTAGTAGAGAAAGGCGCAACGGCTGTCAAAGAGGCACGAGATGCGGTCCGTCAGAGCGACATTCTTTTCATCATGTTAGCTGACGGACCGGCTGTTGCGTCCGTTCTCGAAAATGTGAAAGAGGATCTCGATGGTAAGACAATCGTCAATTTGAGCACAATCTCACCAGAAGAAACGAAGGAGATGGCTCGTCTCGTCGAAGAGCATAACGGTACGTATCTCGAATCTCCTGTATCAGGTTCTGTTCCAGTCGCAGAAAATGGTCAGCTCGTCCTGCTTGCTGGTGGTGACGTGAAAGTCATCGCGACTTGTCAGCCGTATCTCGACTTACTCGGCAAGGAAACGATTCATTTTGGAGCGCACGGTACGGGAAGTGCGGCGAAACTCGCCATTAATTTGTTGCTTGCTGTCGTCGGTCAAGGGGTTGCGGAGACATTACTCCTTGGAGAAGGTGCAGGACTTGAAAAAGAGAAGTTGATTAAGATGATCAGTGCTTCCGGCATGAATACGCCGCTCTTCACCGGCAAACGCGACATGTACCGGAAGAATGACTTCCCTTCCGCCTTCCCACTCCGGCTGATGGCGAAAGATCTCGGGCTTATCACGGCAGAAGCCACACGCCAACGGCTTGAGCTCCTCCTTGCCCAAGCGACGAACGCTAGCTACACTGAAGCGAAACCTGATTATGGTGATGCTGATATGGCAGCAATTTATCTTGCCTTACAGGAAAAATAACGAAAAGGGTGATGCCTCTCGATTTGAGAAGCACCACCCTTTTGATTTGCAATTATTTAAGAGACGTAACGATTCCCATCATCTGATCACTCGTCATCAAGGCTTTCGAGTTGAACTGATACGCCCGCTGGAGCTGCGTCAAGTTCGTCATCTCAAGCGCCATATCGACGTTTGATGTCTCAAGTCGGCCGACCGTCAATGGATTGCCCGCTGCATTCTGGTATTGTCCGGTTGCTGTAAACAAACCACCACCGACTTCCGTCAACTCACCGTAGTTTGGAATGTCCGCGACACCTACTCGAGCGAGGACACGTCGATCTCCGTTTAGGATTCCCGTGATATTGCCATCCTTGTTCAGTTCAATCTCCGTCGCGTTCGCTGGCAAAACGATTGGATCATTCGCCTGGTTGATGACGGAGCGTCCGGCATCATCCGTCAGCAGGACTTGTCCGTTCGCTTGTGGCGACAACTGAAAGTTCCCGTCTCGCGTGAACTTCGTCACGCCATCCGTATCGACGACACCGAAGAAATGATGTGGATTCCCAAGTGCAGCATCGAGTTTTCGGTCTGTCGTCCGGAACGTTCCGACGCCAAAGCGTGTCGCTTCGTTTGCGACGTAGCCTCCGACACCGAGTCGAAGTCCTTCTGGTGTCGTCAACGGACCTGGTGTAAAACCTGTCGCTTGGTTGTTGATGTTACGGACGAGCAGTTCATTAAACTGAGCATCCCGACGTTTATAGCCGTTCGTATCGACGTTAGCTAAGTTTTGACCGGTCGTATCGAGCTGCTTTTGCAACTGTCCCATCGTACTTGCGGATGTATAGATTGATTGCATCGTATCCTCCTATTAGCGAACGCGTCCGATTTCGGAAACAGCCTTCTCCGCTGTCCGGTCGTACGCTTGAATGACTTTTTGATTGGCTTCGAACTGGCGCAGACCGGCATTCATCTCTGCCATCGTCTGTTCCACTTCAACGTTTCCGAGTTCGAGTACACCTTGATCGACTCGGACGTTTCCTGCATTCAACGGATCAGCGGAACGGAACAAGCCGTTTCCTGTTCGCTCGAGCGTCTCCGGTTGATCCGTTACGACAAGACCCAAGTTTCCGATTGCTTGACCGTTCCCATCTGTAACAGCACCGTTCGCGTCAACGAGGAAGTCTTCATTGACGACGTTGAGTGGTTGTCCGTTCGTATCGAGGACGAGATCATTCTCTGTCGTCCGTAGTAGCCCGTCTTGTCCGACGGCGAACTGTCCGTTCGTCGTATAAAGGGTCTCTTCGTCTCCTGTCAGCGGATCCTGGTGACGGATCGTAAAGAGCGGTGCCCCTTCAAGCGAACTGATTTGTAGATCTGTCGCATTCCCCGTCTCCGTGATCGAACCTTGCGTGAAGTTCGGGGTCGCTGCCTGTATGAAGACACCGGTCGCGAGCTTTCCGACCGTCGCGACTCCCCGCACACCTGTCAGTTCATTGTTTGCTGTCTGCTGGATCAGCATCTCCGGAAACGTCCGGAGTGACGCCTGATCAGCGCGGAAGCCCGGCGTCCGCGCATTCGCCAAGTTATTGCTGAGCATTTCCTGTTGGCGTTGTAATGCCTGCATCGCATTCGACGCCGTGTACATTCCTCGTAGCATGCGTTCATCTCCTCATTGACTTCATGTTCAATTCTTTCCTCTCAGTATATCGGTCGACTTGACGTGAATTATGAGTTTTTTTGAACAAAAAGGTAATGTTCGGAAGAGATGAATCAAAAGACCTATTAGAATCACGTTCGCCTTTTTTTTAATAGATTACATATTAAAAATTGACAAATATTGTTATGATATAAACAACAAAAACATGATCCTCGAGGTGAAACCTATGAGCTTCTTTAAAAAACGTGCCACTGAACGAACTGTGCCTGGGTCTTTGGATTTATACACACTGTCCGACGTCACTTATTTTTTGGAAAATCATCCGGATGCCGTCTATACGATGGATACGAAGGGTCACTTCATTTCCTTCAACAATAAATTTCCGCTCCTGCTTGGATACGATCGGGATAGTCTTCAAAAGCTTCATTTCGAGACATTTTTGAAAGCGAATGAAGTCGAGACGGTCAACCAATTCAAGAAGCGGGTCTATGCTGGTGAAACCGTCCATTTCACGACGACGGTTCGACATAAAGATGGTCATTGGCTGACCTTGAACGTCACGAACATCCCGATTTACGATCAACGCGTCATCATCGGTCTCTACGGGATTGCCCGTGATGTGTCACACCACCAAGAACTCCGAACCGATTATCAGCGTCTCTTGATGAAAGACCGATTGACGAACTCGATCGAGGGCGTCAGTTTCGTTGAATACTTCCCGACGTCAAAAGAAGTCGCCACGTCCCCTTCTCTCGCCACACTATTACAACTCTCCAAAAAACATTTAGTGAAGATGGATGCCTACGACTTTCTTGAAGAAATCCACCCAGAAGATCGAACGATTTTTCGCGAACAAAGTCTTGCACTTCATAAAGGCCAAATTCCGACCTTCGCGATGCAATTACGAATGGGACGTAGAAGTCGTTTCCAAAAGATCGTCCACTGTGAAGGTGTCGTTCAGACGGATACGATTCCCAGTTCGATTCTCTTCATCCTCAAGGATGCGACACCTCTCATCCAACTTGAACAAGAACGGGATCTGGCGATCGCATCCCTCAAGAAGTTTTTCACGTCACTGCATACGACGGCGTACGAACACCGTTATAGTGATGATTCCGTGACCTTCCATGCTGCCGGTTTTCTCGAACCATACACTGATTACCTTCGGCGGATCGAACAAGATCATCAACTGTGGACGAAACTCGTCTCAGCAGAAGACCTCGTCATCATGAAAGACGCGTATCCAAAAATTCGCCAAGGTGAAGTCGTTCGACTCGTTTACCGTCTAAACTATCCCGATCGCCAATTCTGGGTCGAAGAGACGTGTATCCCGATCATCGATGCACATGGTGAAGTTCTCGGTCACTATGGTGTCTCGACCGACATCACGCGTCTAAAGGAACAACAGCATGAGATTTGGCACCTCTCGATGCATGACCCAATCACCGATTTACCCAATCATGCCTTTACGTTAGAACAGGTTCGGGAATTATTGAAGCATCGTTCCCCCTTCACTTTATTAACGGTCACGTTTAATCAACACAGCCGTCTCGCTGAGCGATTCGGTCACGAAATCGGGGAAGAGTGGATTCGACAGACGAGCAACGCCGTGAAAAAGCTTATCAAAAAAGAGGTATTCATCGGTCATCTGTTTGGGGATAAATTCCTCATTATTCTAAAAGGAAAGATCGACGAGACACGGGCGATCGGTCTTGCCAACCAACTGCTCGAGCTGACGCATCACCGGTTCGACGTCTTATCCTACGAATTGTTTTCGAAGGTCTTCATCGGCATCACCTACTCCGTCCATCATGATCATACAGCGGAAGAACTGATTAAACAGACCTATACAGCACTCCGACGTGCGAAGTCGATTTCTAAAAGTAACTTCCAGTTCTATTCATCGAAACTCGACATCACGATGTATCGCCGTTATCAACTCGAACGCGATTTGCGACATGTCATCAGTCAGAACCAGCTGTTCCTTGAGTATCAACCGAAAGTCGATAGTTGGAGCGGACGTATTGTCGGTGCGGAAGCATTGATTCGATGGGATCACCCGGAATGGGGACGACTTGCGCCAAAGGACTTCCTGTCGCTTTCGGAAGAGAGTGACCTCTATATCCACATCGGGGACTGGGTACTCGATCAAGCCTGTCGATTGATTCGTGATCTGCTCGATGAACAACCGGAACATGTCGTTCCGCTCTCGATCAACTTATCGCCTAAACGATTGTTTTACGGCGATTTCGCGAATATCGTCGAACGACACTTAAAGAAACACGGTGTGCCCAGTCACCTCTTAGAAATCGAACTCCTTGAATCAGATGTTCTACTCGAAGGCGGACAAGTCCTTGAGACACTCGATCGTCTCGTTGATCTCGGTGTCAAACTCTCACTCGATGATTTCGGAACGGCTTACTCTTCGATTTCCTATGTCCAGCGTTATCCGGTGCATTGTTTGAAGATTGATCGATCGTTTGCGATTCATGCCGAACATGATCCAAAGAGCCTCTCTGTCATTAAAAGTGTCATCTATATGGCAAAGGAATTCGGTTTGACCGTCGTCGCGGAAGGCATCGAGAACATGCAACAGTTGAATCTGTATCGCGATTTAGAATGCGACATGATTCAAGGCTATCTTTTCAGTAAACCGGTCGATATCGAGACGTTCAAGCAGTTGCTTGCAAACGGCACCCTTTATCCAAAAGATACGGGCACCGCTCCACCGAAGGAGCCGATTTTAAGCCTTCATGCGAAGGTGACGATTTCGAAGCTGAACGGACAGCCAATCCAAGTCGGATCGTCTCCGATCTTAATCAATCGTTGTACGAATCGGACGATCTCTTTCTATTCCTCGATTCGTCTACCGGTAAAGCATAAACTGGAGCTCTCTCTGCAACTGCATCACCTGACACATCCTGATATCTTTATTGAACCGACGTCGATTTCAGAACTCGATAACGGTCTCTTCTACTACGTCGCTGACTTCCAAGTTCGCGCCTTGTCTCTCATCGTCCAAGAACAGTTAAATCATTCCCATCATTCCCGCGTCGATGACTTCTTCAAACAATCGACTGTATGAAAAAAGCTTCCATCCCCTTAATCAAACGGGAATGGAAGCTTTCCTTAGTTATTCGGATTTTTGTTCAAGACAGCAGTCTGCGTCCGCTCAAGCACGGCATTCGTGATGACGATCAAGCCGGTGAAGAGGAACAACGCTTCAAAACCGAAGTGACCAGCAATTTGTCCACCTGCCAGTGGTCCGAGGAAGTTCCCCATGAACTGTGCAGACTGGTTATATCCGAAGATACGACTTGACGCATTCGCTGGCGTATTCTTCCGGAGCAATGTCTGTACCGACGGCATCAGTGCTGCTGTCGCAAAACCAATTCCCATCCGTAAGACGATCAATTGACTTGTATCCGTAACGAATGCTTGCGGAATCAAGAAGGCCGCAAAGACGAGTAACGCAAAGAATAAGACGCGTTCTGCACCAATCTTATCTGACAGACGACCGAGTCGTTGCGCTGCGATTAAGGCCGCGATACCAGGTGCCGAAGCGACAATCCCGGATAATAGTGCCAGACGTTCTGTACCAGGACTGAGTTCCCGAACGTACAGCGACAGGATCGGACTAATCGATTGTGCCGCGAACTGAATCAGGAACGTCGTCAAGAACAGACTTAAGATAAGTTCCGGATGACGAAGCGATTGGATGATTTCCTTCGCGGACGCCATTTTTTTGACTTCCATTGGGACGAATTCTTCTTTGACTAAGAAGTAGGTCACGAGGAAGGTAATGAAGAGCGGAACGCTCGTAAAGAGAAAAACGGGTCGAAGCCCAACAACGTCGGCGAGGAATCCTCCAATGAGAGGTCCTAGCAATCCACCGGCAATCCCACCGGTCGACAGGGTGCCGAGCGCCCAGCCACTTTTCTCTTTTGGGGTTTGGGAAGCAACGAGTGTAATCCCGGCTGAGATGAATCCGGATACGGCTCCCATGACAAGACGTAAGAAGACGAGTTGATAGACGTCTTGAACAAAACTAATCAAGAACATGACGATCGACATACCAAGACTTGCTCGGAGCAACATCAGCTTCCGTCCTTTTCGATCGGCGAGACGTCCCCAGATTGGTGAGACGATCGCAGCGACGAGGAAGGTTGCACCAAAGGCGATACCGGACCAGGTCGTAATATCTTGTCGGCTGTCGACACCGAGTTCTTCAATGAATAAAGGCAAAAACGGTAATACGAGACTGAGGGCGGCGGCGGTCAAAAAACTACCGAACCAGACGACGACTAAATTTCTTTTCCACAATGGCATTGTGGCATCACTTCCTTTTAATTGACAATTCGTTTCAATGCAACAACTTTTAATATACACTTCACATTGTGAAATGTCTAGGATTTGAACTGTCAAAGTGTAGAACGGGACCTTTGATGCATATAAACTAGTGTACTACGACCGATAGTAAGGTAATCCACACGAAGGAGTGAAATTGAAATGAAACGCTTTTTGATTGGCGTAGTCTGTCTATCGTTGCTTCAATTCGGACTACCACTCAAGAGTTCAGCTGCCGTTTCCGTCACTCGTCACACGGTCATCTGGTCCATCCCAGAGGCCAAATCCATTTCAACGAAGATCAATCAGCTGGCAAACAGACAGATGAAACGTGTCTATCTGCATGTCGCTGTCGAGGGTGACCGTACTCTCTACCGAACATTCGTTGAAAAAGCGCATGCTGTCGGAATCGAAGTCTATTTTTTATTCGGACAGCCACGCTGGATCACAAACGAAGGAACGACAGCTCGACCGAACGTCGAGGATCCACTCGCCTGGATCTCGACCTATCAACAGGAAACGATCAGTCATCCGGATGGCATCAGCGTCGATCTCGAACCGTATGCCTTACCTGAGTGGGAGACGGACCAGCCACGTGTCATCGCCTCCTATGAACGCATCTTACTCGCCTTCCGCGAGAAAGCGTCTGCTGAAGGATTACCACTGCAACTGTTCCTCCCGTTCTGGTTCCATACCGTACAGGATGCGAACAGTCGCCCTCTCAGCGAATGGGCAATGGATCTTGCTGACGAAGTCACGTTGATGAGTTACCGGACCGTCTATGGTGGTGGTAACGGACTTGGCGCCATCACGATGACCGATGCACTCCATGCCGCAAGCAACAATCATACTTTATCGTATGCGATCGAGTTCACCGAACTCCCAGAGACGCCGGATATCACGTTTTACGGTAAGACACGAACGCAGTTGAATCAGCTCGTCAATCAGACGATGGCCAGTTCGCTGCCGCCAAGTGCGATCGTCTATCATGATTTTGAATCCTACCAAGCGTTCATGCGTAGTACGCAGTGAGAACATAAAGATTTGAAACGAAGGCACAGGAAAAAAGACTTGCTATCATTGATCCGACTCCTCCAGGAAAAAGCGCAAATTTTTGCGCTGTCAGAGACAAACAAGACCCGGGTTCACTGTTATACGAACAGTGAAGACTGGCTTGTGTCTCGCCTGAGGAAAGCGGGTCAAATGGAGCAAGTCTTTCTTTTCTTCAACATCGTCCAAAAATGAAAAGTGGTCCTTCCCATTACTGAGAAGAACCATCTTTTAATTCATCTCGATGTTCTTACTTTCCGAGGTTATCGAGCATGATTCCTGTACCGCGTGCGACACATAACATCGGATCTTCTGCGATCAGAACCGGTAGACCAAGTTCTTTTGCAAGCAGTTGATCGATTCCGTCCAGCAACGCGCCCCCACCCGTTAGGATGATACCACGATCGATGATGTCCGCTGCAAGCTCCGGTGGTGTCTTCTCGAGCACACGTTTCGTTGCTTCGACGATCTCCATCGCTGCTTCCGCAAGCGCATCGTGCATCTCTTCTGATGTCACCGTGATGTTGTGTGGTAAACCCGTCACGAGATTGCGTCCGCGAATATCCATCTGCTCGCTCCGTCCGTCTTCTGAAACAGTAGCAACCGTCGTCTTGACGGCTTGTGCCGTCCGTTCTCCGATGATGAGCTTATGTGTATCCTTGATCGAACGGATGATGTCGTGGTCGAAACGATCTCCTGCGACTTTGATCGTCTCCCCGCATACGATATCCCCCATTGAAAGTACGGCAACATCCGTCGTTCCGCCACCGATATCAATGACCATGTGCCCTGCTGGCATCCAAATGTCCATACCGGCACCGACTGCTGCGACCTTCGGCTCGACTTCGAGAAAGACTGTCTTTGCGCCTGATTTTTCACCGGCTTGACGAATTGCCTTCGCCTCAACCGTCGTGATGCTTGCTGGTGTACAGATCAACATCCGGACTCCACCGAACATCTTACGGACTTCAATCTTATCGATGAAATGGCGAAGCATTGCTTCCGTCATTTCAAAATCAGCAATGACACCGTCTTGAAGTGGTCGAATGGCCACGATGTTCCCCGGCGTCCGCCCTACCATCAAGTGTGCTTCCGTACCTACCGCATGAATCTTACCTGTTGCCTTATCGATCGCGACGACCGATGGCTCATCGAGGACGATGCCTCTACCTTTGACATGAATGACGACGTTCGCCGTCCCTAAGTCGATTCCGATATCTCTTGAAAACATCTCGTGTGCTCTCCTTTACCCACTGGCTATTCTTCCAAAATATAGAACGTCGTTTGGACGTCTAACCCATTTATGTATACATACCTTTCAATTCTAGCATATGCCCCCTCGTGAAACGACTTTCTTTTTCGGCTTTTCGGATTTCATTGTCGTCCTTTTCAAAAGACGACAAAAAAGAGCATCTCCCGAAAATGGGATGATGCTCTTATATAAGTGCTTAAAGTTTTGTTGCAGCTGTTTCTTCAACGACTGCTACTTCTTCAGTCACACGTTCTACGTCTGCACCAAGTGCTTGTAACTTCAAGTGGAAGTCGACGTATCCACGGTCGATGTGGTGAAGTGCACCAACGCGTGTTTCGCCTTCAGCGATCAACCCTGCTGTGACGAGTGCTGCCCCTGAACGAAGGTCCGTTGAAAGAACTTCTGCGCCTTGCAACTGTACGCCACCGTTGATGATCGATGAACGACCTTCAATCTTGATGTCAGCGTTCATACGACGGAATTCTTCAACGTGCATGAAACGGTTCTCGAAGACTGTTTCCGTGATGACCGATGTGCCGCCTGCTTTGAGGACGAGTGCCATCATTTGTGCTTGAACGTCTGTCGGGAAACCAGGGTGTGGCATCGTCTTGACGTCAACTGCTTCAAGTTTTGCTGGACCGACGACACGGAGACCTTCTTCCGTATCCGTGATCTTAACGCCCATCTCTTCCATCTTCGAGATGAGTGGACGAAGGTGTTCGCGCTCAGCGCCGATGACTTCGACATCACCTTCAGTGATCGCTGCTGCGATCATGAACGTACCTGCTTCGATCCGGTCAGGAATGACGTAGTGTGTTGCACCGTGTAATTTCTCGACGCCTTCGATGCGGATCGTTTCTGTACCTGCACCGCGGACTTTTGCGCCCATTGCGTTCAAGAAGTTAGCAAGGTCAACGATTTCTGGTTCTTTTGCGACGTTCTCGATGACTGTCGTTCCTTCTGCGAGTGTCGCAGCCATCATAATGTTCTCTGTCGCACCGACTGATGGGAAGTCAAGATAGATTTTTGCACCTTGGAGACGACCGTCGACTTGTGCCTCAACAAATCCGTTTCCGATGATCGTTTTTGCGCCCATTGCTTCGAATCCTTTCAAGTGAAGGTCGATTGGACGTGAACCGATCGCACAACCACCTGGCATTGCAACACGTGCGCGACCGAGGCGTGCGAGTAATGGACCCATGACGAGAATCGAAGCCCGCATTTTACGAACGTACTCAAGTGGTGCCTCATCTTTGAGGTCCGGCTCAGCATTGACCGTCACCGTGTTTGCTTCTGCATCGAACTCGACTTCTGCGTTCAAGTTGCGTAAGACGTTATTGATTGTATAGACGTCTGCTAGACGTGGTACGTTTTGAAGAACCGATTGTCCCTCCGATGCAAGCAATGTCGCGACAAGTGTTTTTAAGACCGCGTTCTTTGCACCTTCTACTTTGACTGTTCCAGCTAATTTACGTCCGCCACGGACAACGATTTTTTCCATTCTCCCTACTCCTCTGCTTCGTTTCTGTTCTAGTATGTTCAATTCGTGATTGGTGAGGATCATAGTTGGAATTCAACGAATGTTAGAAAAGAAACTTCCCTATAGTTGATCTCTTACTCCAAAGCCAATACGACGTTTCGATTGTAATGTTAGATGATTGCTAAATGACTGTGTTCCTTCATTGAAAGAGCAGTGTCCTGTTCCATGTTAAAACAAATTACCATTTCAGGGTTTACAATGCAGTTACAAGTTCACCCGATTAAAAACTGAAGACGTTGTGCAAAGCCGGCATAATCCAGTAAAAAGCGCGCTACGATGGATCCAAGTGCAATTGCTAGAATCGTTCGCAAGGCTACCGCATGCGGTCCTTTAGGATGTTGCAGGATTTTCTCCCATTTGACTGGTAACAAGGACCACCAGGCGAGTAAAATCGCCACAATGTAGACCAGCATACTAACTAACGCACTCACACCAATAGATGTCACTTTCGTTGCACCTCTTCTTCATAGTTTCTTCAACTCTACTATGATTTCATAAAATGAATGATTGCGCAAACAAAAAAGAACACGCTGAATTAATTTTAGCGTATAAAATATATTTATTGAAGATAAATTTGGTCTTCTACTGAAAAAAGGTTGAAGAATTCGTGAAGACGAGGCATATATTGTACTTTTACATTTTTTCAGTATTTTAAACCTGTATCCTTCATCGTGTTGCGAAAACGGTTGCCATACGAAAAATCATTGACGTTTCATACAAAAAAACCCCGGTTCCGCGAACGGAACCGGGGTTTCATCAAATCAATCGCGACCGTAGTCTTTCAAGCTGAGACGGTTAACTGCTCGTTTCAGTGAAAGTTCAGCACGCTTGAATTCGAGTTCTGATAATTTCGTGTCCTGGAGACGACGTTCTGCACGAACCTTCGCAGCTGCAGCCCGGTCGTAGTCGACCTTGTCTGCTTGCTCCGCAGTTTCCGCAAGAACCGTTACAGTATCCTGGCGCACTTCCATAAAGCCACCGCTGATAGCGATCAACGTGCGTCCGCCATCTTCGTGGCGCAACTTCAAGATGCTGATGTCGAGTGGTGTTACGAGTGGGACGTGGTGCGGGAGAACCCCGATTTCACCAGAAATCGTCTTCGCAACGACCATACGGACATCGCCATCATACACTTCGCCATCCGGGGTGACGATATTGACATGAAGTGTGTTCATCTCAAGTCCCCCTTATGCTTTGTCACTTAGACAAGCGCCTTCGCTTTTTCAATCGCATCTTCGATCGGACCGACGAGACGGAATGCTTCTTCCGTTAAGTCATCGTGTTTACCTTCGAGGATTTCTTTGAAGCCGCGGATCGTGTCCTTAACTGGGACGTACGATCCTTTTTGTCCTGTGAACTGCTCAGCTACGTGGAAGTTCTGCGACAAGAAGAACTGGATACGACGCGCACGGTGTACAGTCAATTTGTCGTCTTCTGACAACTCGTCCATACCGAGGATCGCGATGATATCTTGAAGTTCTTTATAACGCTGAAGTGTTTCCTGAACTTGACGTGCAACACCGTAGTGCTCTTCGCCGACGATTTCCGGTGAAAGGGCGCGTGATGTCGAAGCAAGTGGATCCACGGCAGGATAGATCCCCATCTCAGAGAGACGGCGCTCAAGGTTCGTCGTTGCATCTAAGTGAGCAAACGTCGTCGCAGGAGCCGGGTCAGTATAGTCATCGGCTGGTACATAAACCGCTTGGATCGATGTAACCGAACCTTTGTTTGTTGATGTGATTCGCTCTTGAAGCATACCCATCTCTGTTGCGAGTGTTGGCTGGTAACCAACGGCAGATGGCATACGACCGAGAAGGGCCGATACCTCAGAACCTGCTTGTGTATAACGGAAGATGTTATCAACGAAGAGAAGAACGTCTTGTCCTTGCTCATCACGGAAGTATTCTGCCATTGTCAAACCAGTCAAGGCAACACGAAGACGTGCACCCGGTGGTTCGTTCATCTGACCGAAGACCATCGCTGTTTGTTTGATAACGCCTGAATCCGTCATCTCGTGGAACAAGTCGTTTCCTTCACGCGTCCGCTCACCAACACCTGCGAATACCGAGATACCGCTGTGCTCTTGCGCGATGTTGTTGATCAATTCCTGGATGAGGACGGTCTTACCTACACCGGCACCACCGAAGAGACCGATCTTACCACCCTTGATGTAAGGAGCGAGCAAGTCGACGACTTTAATTCCAGTCTCGAGGATTTCAACTTTCGTTGAAAGGTTATCGAAAGTCGGTGCTTTTTTGTGGATCGGAAGACGTTCCACGTCAGCAGCGATTTCTTTTTCATCAATTGGGTTACCGAGTACGTTGAAGACGCGACCAAGTGTCGCTTCTCCGACGGGTACCGAGATTGGAGCATTCGTATCGATTACTTCAATTCCACGGCGTACTCCATCCGTTGAGTCCATCGCAATGGTACGGACGACGTCGTCACCAAGGTGCAGGGCGACCTCAAGCGTCAAGTCGATAGCCACTTCTTCTACAGTTTGCGGCGTATATTGGATACGGAGCGCGTTGTAGATGTTCGGTAAGTGTCCTTCGAACTTAACGTCGATGACAGGTCCCATGACCGCGACGACGCGGCCTTTTAAACCGAGTTCGTTCATCGTGTTTCCTCCTACCTATCGTTACGCCAGTCGGGATTACTGCTGCGCAGCAGCCCCACTGACGATCTCTGTGATTTCTTGCGTGATTGCAGCTTGTCGAGCTCGGTTGTAGACGAGAGTCAATCGACCGATCAAGTCATCTGCGTTATCTGTCGCACTTTGCATTGCTGTCATACGTGACGCATGTTCTGCTACTTTCGCGTCAAGAAGCGCACCGAAGATCAAGCTCTCCGCATAACGCGGGAGGAGTTCAGCAAGGATTTGTTCCTCGCTTGGCTCGTACTCATAAGTCGTCGAAGACGAAGCTTCGATTTCTCCGAGTGGGAGAAGCGTTTCGACTTTCACTTCTTGGCTGATGACAGATAAGAAGTGGTTGTAGCACAGCTTGAGCTCGTCGATTTCGCCGAGCGTGAACGCACTCACTGTGCGCTTCACGATTTCAGCGACGTCGACATACGAAGGAGAATCGTTCAAGCCTGTGATCGCATCCGTGACCGTAATTCCGCGTGAACGGAAGAACTGGACACCGACTTTACCGACCACGAAGAGAACGTAACTGTCCGCAGTATGCTTTTCTTTGATTTCCCGGTAGACTTCACGCAGCACGTTGGCGTTATATGCACCAGCTAAGCCGCGATCCGATGTGATGACGATGTAGCCCGTCTTTTGGACGGGACGTTTCTCGAGCATCGGATGGCTCGCACCTGTCGTGCCATTCGCAATGGTTCCGAGTACCTCTTGCATTTTCAGCATGTAAGGTTGGAACTTCGCGCTATGTGCTTGAGCGCGGTTCAGTTTCGACGCCGAAACCATGTTCATCGCTTTCGTGATCTGTTTCGTACTTTTCGTCGAGTTGATCCGCGTTTGTATCTCGCGCAACGATGCCATTTCGATTCACCACCTTGTTAGTATCAAGAGCGTTCCGCCGGATTAGACCGTCGCTTGGAACGTTTTCTTAAATTCTGAGATTGCTGCTACGATCTCTTCGTCTGCTGGAAGGTTACCTGTCTTACGGATCTCATCGCAAAGTTGTTTGCGGTTTTGATCGAGCCAGAGGTTGAGTTCCTTTTCAAAACGACGAATATCCGTTACAGCAACATCATCAAGGTGACCACGAGTCAAGGCATAGATGATGATGACTTGCTTATCGACAGTAAGTGGTTGGTTCAAGTCTTGTTTCAAGACTTCAACTGTCCGCTCACCACGGTTAAGCTTCGATTGAGTCGCTTTATCAAGGTCAGATCCGAACTGAGCGAATGCTTCAAGCTCACGGTAAGATGCGAGGTCAAGACGGAGCGTACCCGCTACCTTCTTCATCGCTTTTACTTGAGCCGAACCACCTACACGCGATACCGAGAGACCCGGGTTGATCGCGGGACGGACACCTGAGAAGAAGAGATCCGATTGAAGGAAGATTTGACCATCCGTGATCGAGATAACGTTCGTCGGGATGTAAGCTGAGATATCCGACGCTTGTGTTTCGATGAACGGAAGGGCAGTCAAGCTACCTGCGCCAAGCTCGTCGTTCAACTTCGCCGCACGCTCAAGAAGGCGTGAGTGGAGGTAGAAGACATCCCCTGGGTAAGCTTCGCGGCCTGGTGGGCGTTTCAAGAGAAGTGAAAGCTCACGGTAAGCAGCTGCTTGTTTTGAAAGATCATCATAGATGACAAGAACGTGTTTGCCTTGGTCCATGAAGTGTTCACCCATCGCGACACCTGCGAATGGTGCGAGGTAAAGAAGTGGAGCTGGCTGTGAAGCCGCTGCCGAAACGACGATCGTGTAATCGAGAGCACCGTTTTTACGGAGCGTCTCGACGACGCCACGGACTGTTGATTCTTTTTGTCCGATTGCGACGTAGATACAGATCATGTTTTCTTCTTTTTGGTTGATGATCGTATCGATTGCGATCGACGTTTTACCCGTCTGACGGTCACCGATGATCAACTCACGCTGTCCACGACCGATTGGAACGAGGGCATCGATCGCCTTGATTCCCGTCTGAAGTGGTTCGTGTACCGATTTACGCGCCATGACGCCAGACGCCTTACGCTCGATCGGGTTGTAGTGTTCTGTTTCGATTGGACCAAGACCATCGATTGGCATACCGAGTGGGTTAACGACACGTCCGAGGAGTGCGTCTCCAGTTGGTACTTCCATGATGCGGCCCGTACGGCGAACAGAGTCGCCTTCTTTGATTTCAAGGTAGTCACCGAGGATGATGATACCGACGTTGCCTTCTTCTAAGTTTTGCGCCAAGCCCATTGTGCCGTTAGCGAATTCTACGAGCTCTCCCGACATGACGTTGTCGAGTCCGTGTGCACGAGCGATACCATCACCGATTTGGATGACCGTACCTGTCTCGTTCACTTCCATCGTAGAACCGTACTGCGCGATACGCGCTTTAAGCAGGGCGCTGATTTCTTCAGCTCTAATGCTCATGCGTTTCACCCCTATTTTCTTACGCTTTTAACAGCTCACGCTCAAGGCGCGTTAGTTTAGTTTCGATCGTTCCGTCATATGTCGTGTAACCGATTTGGACGCGAAGTCCTCCGATGACGCGCGTGTCGACGACGTTCTCGACTTCAAGCGTTTTACCTGATTTTTGGCCAAACGTCTCTTTCACTTTCGTGAGTTCCTCGTCCGACAATTTGTATGCACTCGTGACGATTGCCGTCGCGACATTGCGGTGTTCATTCAACAATGCAATGAAGTGTTCCGGTAATGTAACGATCTCTGCCGCCCGGTCGTTTTCGACCATGACAAGCAATGTGTTCAAGACGATCGTGTTGAAGCCAGTGAAGCTTGTTTGAAGAACTTGCTTGAGCTCTTCAGCAGAAATCGATGGGTTATCTAAAACCGAAGCGAGCTCTGGTGTTGCGTGGAGCACTTCGCCGAGCGTCCGCACATCAGCTTCTGCTTGCTCGAGCACATGGTGCTCAAGCGCAAGATCGAAGAGCGCTTTTGCGTAGCGTCCCGCTACGTGATCACGCATTAGTTCGTGCCCTTAGTATCAGCAAGGAATTGATCGACGAGTGCTTTTTGAGCGGCTTCGTCTGTCGCAAGCTGTGTTTTCATGACGTGGCGTGCTGCAGCGATTGCTTGAAGAGCGACATCGTTCTTCAAAGCAGCTTGTGCTTCAGCGCGTTCACGTTCGATCGCACGGCGAGCTTCTTCCTTACTCATTTCGGATTCAAGACGTGCCTGCTCCATCGCACGTGCTTGCTCTGCTTCTGCCTGACGGCGTGATGCTTCTAAAAGATCGCGTGCTTCCGTACGCGCCTTGTTTAATTCTTCGCGTTGTTGTTCTACGTAGACTTCAGCGTCTTTACGGCTCTTTTCAGCCGAGTTGATCTCGCTAGCCACATGCCCTTCCCGCGCTTTCATCATGTTGACGAGCGGGCCCCATGCGAATTTCTTCAAGAGGATGAGGAGCAAGAGGAAAACGACGATCGTGACGATCATGTTGGCTAGTAAGAGTTGGTTGCCTTCGCCGCCAGCCTCTGCCGCAAGATACGTTAGATTCATTCGATTACACTCCCCTCGTGGTTGGTTCAACTTCAATATCTACATAAGGGAGCCTAAGCTCCCGTGACGGTTCACTCAAACGTTGAACGAATAGCGCCCTATGTAGTCCGTTCTCGTTAATCGTGGATTAAGAGTTGAGAAGAAGGAAACCGACCGCTACACCGATGATTGGAAGTGCCTCAACAAGACCGATACCGATGAACATTGTTTGACGAAGTTCGTTTTTGAGTTCTGGCTGACGTGCTTGACCTAATACTGTACCGTTTACGATAAGACCGTTACCGATACCTGCGCCGAGTGCGCCGAGTCCGATGATGATCGCTGTTGCAATAAGATTCATGATAAATTGCCTCCCTAGAGTATGTTCATTGATTTGTCGTGCTGTTATCGGAAAAGCGGATGCTTTACCTTCGAATTAATGGTCGTGCGCTGCCTTATGTCCGATGTAAACCATCGTCAAGATAAGGAAGATGTACGCTTGGATACCACCGATGAAGAGTGAGAATCCTTGCCAGATCAACATCGGGATACCCGAGATGATCGCGCCGATTGGTCCGAGGAATTGGAAATCGTTCGTACCAGAGACGATACCGATCGAAAGAATGATTCCGATCATGATTTCACCAGCGAAGATGTTTCCGTAAAGACGAAGACCGAGCGTCAACGTGTTTGCAAACTCCTCGATGATGGTAATGATAAACATCGGCGTCATGAATGTTTTCGCATAAGCGCCGAAGCCTCGCATCTTCACACCGTAGTAATGACTTAAGACTACTACGAGAGATGAAAGTGCCAGTGTCACGTAAGGATCTGCAGTTGGTGAGTTGAACCAAATGTAGTGTCCAGTCACGACGTTGAATGGGAGACCCATGATGTTGGACACAAGGATGAACAGGAATAATGTCATTCCGAACGTAAGGAAGCGACCCCCTGTTTTCCAGTCCATCGTGCTGCTGATGATTCCGCGAACGAATTCAAGGAACATCTCCATCACGTTTTGAGCACCGGTTGGCTTCATCACAAGACGTCGCGTACCGGCCACGGCAATCAAGAAGACGAGAGCAGCAGCAATCAATACTGTGATCAAGTTCGTCCAGCTACCGTACAGAACGAAGTCACCCCAGAGTGGGATTTCGTAAAGTGGCATTTCGTGGTTCATTTGACTATTCACCTCTTTTCCCGCTTGAGTTCGTGAGTCAAGAACTCACAAAATTGTATGACGTGGCCGGCGAGAAGGCCTATTACCACCGCAGTTAATGACAATTCAGTTTGATATTTCAAACCGATCATCACACAAAGTACCGCGACCGCCATGCGTGAAACGGTCCCTCGAGACACTGGCTTACGCCCCGTCTCGATTACACGATACATCCGATCGACGCTGAGTCGTTGAAGCGTCAAGATCAGAAAGCTGCCAGTTCCACCAAGTGCTAGTCCATAGATGACTGGATCACTCGGGCGTCCGATGAGCAGCAGGACAGCCAGGATTCCGTAAAAGAGTCCAAACCATCGTAAGTACGCACGATACAACGCATCTTGAAGGATGATGTTCATGTCTTCTCCCCTAACAAGTGCCTGATCATGGCGATCATGCAAAGAATGCCGATGAAAATCCCGATGAACACGGCGAACGTCGCACCCATTTTTTCCCACCATTGTTGTTGTTCCCCATAGTTCCCAACCAAAAAGCCAATGACGATCGGTGCAGCCAGTGCCGTCGAAATTTGCGAGGCCATGACCATACTCTTCGCGAGCCCACTTTGGCGCACTAGAGACGACCCCCTTTTTTCCCAATTGTGAGTTCTTTTTCTTTCCCACAATTTGCGGATTTTCATACTAGTCAAGAATACAATGAAGCAGCTTTCATAGTCAAATGAATTCACAATAAAAACAGAGCCGAAAAACCTATACATATCAACGATTGATAAGGTTTTCACAGATGTCATCCGTGCAAGTCATTTCACGAAGATGTGAAGAAAATATGTAGTACTATCAACGGTTAAAGAGATTGTTCATATGGTGAACAAAACCGTTGAATAGTAACGTTATATCGTGCCCGTTCAACCGAAACAAGACCTCTAAAATTGATTTGTGTCGATTTTGTGAAAAAACATTTTTTGTTCACAATTGAAAACGCTTCCGAATCGGGACATAAAAACAGCTCTGACATCTGTTTGTAACAATACATTTCAACGATTTCCATTTTTTCAATCGTGCGGTACGTCACAGCTTGAATCGTCATCGTTTCCTTTCCAGTTTCAAGGTCATCTGGTTTTACATTTTCTAAACAAATGGGCTGATTTTAGTGGAAATGACAAAAATAATATAGCTCTTTCATGCAAGAAGCTACATATACTAGTATTTTATCTTGTTTTGAATTCCTCACGCTTCCTTCACCCGCTTTCCTCAGGCGAGACACAAGCCAGGATTCACGTTCCTCCCGGTCCGTGAATTCGGGTCTTGTTCGTCTCTGACAGCGCGACAAGTCGCGCTTTTTCCTGTAGGAGTCGGGTGATGACACGTGCTGTCCTACTTCATTGTGTGAGTAACGGTGCCGGCGCTTCCCCTTGACCAAAGTGATGCAGGATCGCTTGGACGATGCGTTCGGACGCATGACCGTCGCCATACGGGTTCGAGGCATGCGCCATTTCTTGATAAAGTGTTTCGTTCGTCAACAGTTCGGTCGCCATCTGATAGATCGTCTCTTCTTCCGTACCGGCAAGCTTCAACGTTCCGGCAGCAATCCCTTCCGGACGCTCCGTCGTATCCCGTAAAACGAGAACAGGTACACCAAGTGACGGCGCTTCTTCCTGTACGCCACCTGAATCAGTCAAGATTAAATGCGCACGGCTCGCGAAGTTGTGGAAGTCGAACACGTCGAGCGGAGCAATCAACGAAATCCGGTCATGCCCCTCAAAGACCGTCTTCGCTGCTTCTTGAACGACCGGATTGAGGTGGACCGGATAGACGACATGCGTATCCGGGAACGCATCGACGAGGCGACGAATCGCTCGGAACATCTGATGCATCTTCTCCCCTTGGTTCTCACGACGATGTGCCGTCATCAAGATCAACTTCCGGTCCCCGACCGTCTCGAGCATCGGATGGACGTAATCGGATTGGACGGTCGTCTGCAGAGCATCGATCGCCGTATTCCCCGTGATGTAGACACCAGTGTGACGATTTTCGGATGCGAGATTCGCTGCAGCTTGCGCTGTCGGAGCGAAATGTAAGTCCGCAAGCGTCGACGTCAACTGACGATTGACCTCTTCCGGGAACGGCGAGTATTTATTGTATGTCCGCAGTCCCGCCTCGACGTGACCGACCGCGATCTGATTGTAATAGGCAGCAAGGCTTCCGACAAATGTCGTCGTCGTGTCGCCATGGACGAGGACGAGATCCGGCTTGATTTCCTTCATGATCGCATCGAGTCCTTCAAGACCACGCGTCGTAATATCGACGAGTGTCTGACGTTGCTTCATGATATTCAAGTCGTGATCCGGTTCAATCTCGAACAAATCAAGCACTTGATCGAGCATTTCACGGTGCTGGGCAGTAATCGTAACATGAACATCAAAAGCAGGGTGTTGCTTCAGGGCATTGACGAGCGGTGCCATCTTGATAGCTTCCGGTCGTGTCCCGAAAATCGGCATGATTGTAATCGGCATGGTGACTTCCTCCTTTTTTCCTTTTTTCATTAAAGCATACTTCAGCAGTCTTGCGCAGTTTACGAAATAGCAACGAAAAGACCGCAGATCATCGTCTGCGGTCTTGTTGTGTATCTTACTGTTTTTACTTCGTTCCGAAGAGACGGTCTCCTGCATCACCGAGTCCTGGGACGATATATCCGTGGTCATCCAACTTCTCGTCGAGTGCCGCGAGATAGATGTCGACGTCCGGGTGTTCTTCTTGAACGCGTTTGACGCCTTCAGGTGCTGCACAGAGACATGCGAGCTTGATGCTCTTTGCCCCTTGTTTCTTCAGTGAGGAGATGGCGTCTGCCGCCGAACCACCTGTCGCAAGCATCGGGTCAACGACGACGAAATCACGTTCTGCGACGTCTGTCGGAAGCTTGAGGTAGTATTCCGTTGGCTCGAGTGTCTCCGGGTCACGGTACAAACCGATGTGACCGACTTTGACGTTCGGCATCATGCGGAGCATGCCGTCGACCATACCGAGACCGGCGCGGAGAATCGGGACGATCCCGAGTTTCTTGCCTTCGATCATCTTTTGCGTCGTCTTCGTGACCGGTGTCTCGATCGCGACATCTGTGAGTGGAAGGTCACGTGTGATTTCATATGCCATCAATGAAGCCACCTCGTCGACAAGTTCCCGGAATTGTTTCGTTCCTGTTTCGACTTTACGCATGATCGTCATCTTGTGCTGAATCAATGGGTGATCAAATACATGTACTTTACTCATTGTTTGCATCTCCTCTCCATTCTCTTTTCGCATTGTACTCTAAAAACGTACTGCTTGGGAACTGTTTTTTCGTCAGTTCCCGAGCGTACTCTTCCCTGATAGAATTGCTTTTGCGGCGTAAGACCATTCATTGTCCGGTTGTTTCGCGAGTTCTTGCAAGGTCGCACGATAATCACCTTTTTTATATTTTTGTTCATAGACCGCTTGCATCCAGAGGACGTCACTCATGTATCCGGACTTCGGGAAATCTTTCCGATAGGCAATATAATCCGCCTGTGTCGTCTGCTTGAGCTTTCCGGCAGCGATCAACTTATAGAAGCGTGCCATACCTGCTGTCTCTTTGTTCGTCAAGACGGATCCGGTCAAGACACTGTCTGCTCGTTTGTAGTCTTTCGCCTGAACAGCAGCAACCCCTTGCTCGAGCGCGTCTTTCGCAGACACTTTTGGCTCCTGCGTTTCCGTTTTTGTTTCCTTCTTCTCTGGCTTGATCGCTTTCGCCTTCTCTTGCTCACTTGCCAACTGTTCGTTTTTTTCTTTTAACTGTTCGACTTCCGTTTGCAACGCTGCGAGTTGTTGCTCGACCTCTGTTTGTTTCGTTGCGACCGGTGTTGTGGCAGGTTCGCTATCCAACTGTGTCCAGACGAGAATGAGAGAGACGACAGCAACGGCTCCACCAATCCACCACTGGTTCATTTTTCCGAGTCTCTTCCAGTCTTTCAATTGTGGATGATTCTGAACCGTCATCGGAAACGATGACAGTCGTTTCTGCACAATGCGTTTTCCGCCTGCTTTTCCTGCAATCGCCAGGCGATAACGATAGACTTCTGCTGGCATCGGTAAGGTCTTCCACTGCTCGAAACGAGCATCTGCCTGTTCATAAAATCCTGCCTGTTGCATGATGACGATTGCTTTGAAATCTTCGAGCATCCGGTGATATTCCCGGCGCTCGCAGCTTTTATGTGTAAACCATTCCGTCAATCGTTCGGTCTGGATGGCTTGTAATTCACTTTGAATCAAGGCTGTCAAATTCACATTTATTTCCACCCTTATCTTTTTTTACTATGGTTAAGTATAACAAAGATAACGCTTCCGCAAATGGTCCGTTTCCCCTATCTTGTGGACAAATCATCAAAAAAACCTTTTGCTTTTACATGCACTGACGCACGAAAGCAAAAGGAAAAGTCGTTCAGCTATGAGAATAGGATCGGGATGCTGTCGCTTCCGTGATCCGCCCATCTTCAATCTGCCAAATCCGGTCACAGACGTCAAGCATCCGTTCGTCATGCGTGATGACGATGACGGTCTTGTTCGACTCACGCGCTTGTTGTTGCAACAGTTCCATCACCCGGCGACCGTTCGGGTAATCGAGACTTGCCGTCGGTTCATCCGCAAGTACAAGGCGTGGTTCATTAACGAATGCCCGGGCAATCGCGACACGTTGTCGTTCGCCACCTGATAAGGCGTGCGGCAAATGGTCTTTCCGGTGCTCGAGTCCGAACACCGCGAGCGCCGATGTCACGTCAACGGTTCGCCCCGCTTCCTGCGCGACCAGCTCCAGTTGCTCTCCTGCTGTCAAAAATGGTACGAGATGCGATTCTTGAAAGATGAACCCGACTTCTTCGAGACGCAAACGACGACGTTCTTCGTCCGTTGCTTCACTGACGCACGTATCATCAAAGTAGACGGCACCGTTCGTTGGTGTCTGTAACAATCCAAGCAGCTGGAGTAATGTACTTTTCCCACTACCGCTCGGTCCGACGAGGGCAATCAACTCACCCGCTTCTGCCTGTAAGTTGATGTCATGCAGAACCGTCATCTCACCATAACTTTGCTCAATCTGATTTAATCGAATCATCCGTTCATTCCTCCCATCGCATCTGCCGCTTCGAGTTTCTTGACCATCCGTAACGGAACGAGCGCACCGAAGATTGCCGTTACGAGTAAAATGCCGCCGTACATCAGACTGGTCGACCATTCAAAACGGAATGGAAGATCCGCCGGTAAGAAACGACTTGTTAAATAGGTGATGGCGACGCTGACAGCAAAGGCGAGGCTCGTCAAGAGGATGACTTGTACGAGTAGACTCGCACCCATCGTCCGGGTCCGGATGCCGATTGCCTTCAAGACACCGAGCTGTTTCATCTTCTGCATCGTCAAGATATAGAAGAAGGCAGTCAGAATCAATGCCCCGATGACAACGAGTGCGACCCGCATCATCTGGAAGGAGTTTTGCTCCGCTGCATAGCCTGGTACGTTCTCAACGACTGCTTGTTTTGAGAAGACGACTTGATCCGTTTGCAACGACTGACCGATATACGCTGAGACGTATGATGCCCCCATCTTCGATTGCCATGCTTGCCAAGATTCATCCGTCATCCAGAGGACAGGTGCGTGACTATAACGTCCGTCCGTTACTGTACCGGCAATCCGGAACGTCTCTTTCGTCCGAAAATCCTTGATCGTATCGCCGACACGGGTTCCGCGTTGCTCTGCATACGCAGCATCGACGAGAACTTCACCTTTTTGCAACGATTGCAGCTGTTTTGGACCATAGTTCGTCGTCTGTGGTAACGCAAAGACCGTCACATCATCCTTCGTTCCATTCTTCTTCTCAAGCACCATGTTCTGGACACCGAGTGCTTCCGCGCCCTTTGGTGTCTCATCCGCCTGTAAGAACGAACGGGTCAGCTGCCCTTCCGCATCTTTACTCAGTGCAAACTGTTCGACCGGTAGATTACGGACGGCAGCCCCATTGTCGTAGGCCAGCCCGTCCGCAAGACCGGTGATCATCAAAATCAATAAGACGATCAACATCGTCACGATCGTCATCCAACTGAATCGTCCTTTCATCCGGACGAGTTCTTTCCACCCTAGTTTCATTGCGTGATCCCTCCTGTATGTTCGCTACAGGATTGATGATACGACTGCAATATGAACGGAACATGAACGCACGCGTCAAATGCGTAAAAAAGTCAATGTCACAGTCAGACCGGATGAATCAGACGACAAGTTCGCGTCCCCACCAAGTTGGCGCATCGTCTCTTTAACGATCGCAAGCCCGAGTCCCGTCCCGCGCGACGTTCGGGATGCATCGCCTTGATAAAAGCGTTCAAAGGCATGTTCCATCTGTTGTTCGGTCATACCTGGTCCTTCGTCCTTGATTCGGACGATGACCTGATTCACTTGTTCTTCCGCTTGAATATGAATCGTCGCTCCTTCGGCTGAGACTGAGACGGCGTTTCGAATGACATTTTGGAAGACATGTTCGAGCGCACTGGCATCTGCTTGAATCTGTAGTGCTGGCGATACACCGAGTGCGACAGCGATGCCTTGCTCATCCAGCTGAAAGGCAAGTGTTGTGAGTGTCGTCTCTAGACTCGTTCGTAGATCAAGTAATTGTCGTTTGAAGCGCCGTCCTTCATCAAGCTTCGCTAAGATCAATAATTGACGCGTCAGCTCCGACATTCGCGCTGCCTCTTGTTGAATGATCGTCCGTTTCGCTTCATCCTCGCTTGCGACATGTAATTGTCCAGCGTACCCTGAGATCGTCGTCAGCGGCGACTGAAATTCATGCGAGACGTTTGCAACGAACCGGCGTCGTTCCGTATCAGACGCTTCGACTGCCGTTGCCATCTCGTCAAAGCGTCGGGACAGTTCTCCAATCTCATCGCGTGCCTTCGTTCCGACGCGGATTCCGTAGTCACCGTCCGCCATCTGTTCCGTCGCTTTTGTCAGGCGCCGGATCGGACGCACGAGATACCGGATTGAGAAGACGAGCAAGAGAAAGCTGATCACGACAAGCAGTCCGAGGAACAGACCAACAAACAGGTGCAACTCACGGATCTGCCGACTTAAGTCCGGACGGACGAAGATCGCGTCCGTTCCTTGCGATGTTTTGACTGATGTGCCGTACGTATTGATGACCTCGTTATCGAACAGACCGAGCAGGAACAGATGGAACGGATACTCGCGCATCCCGTAATACGGGTGACCGTTCTTCACTTGCTCGATGACTTGACTCGAAAGCGTTTCATTGCGAAATGTGTTTCCGTAACGCTCGATTCCGTCATCTGTTTGTACATATAGTTGAAAGCCAGTTGCTTGTAACATCCGGTAAAACGATTCCGTCTTTCCGTCACCGTGCGTCTCGTAATAATCGATCGCTGTCTCGACCGCTTCCTCGACTTTTTGGCTATAGCTGTCCTGCCAGAACGAATAGTAGGCGATGTTACTGATTAAAAGAGCAAGCAGGGCGGACACGAGTAAGACGACACAGACGAGTCCGACAATCTTTGTATAGAGGCTCCTCATGCTTCGACCTCCAACCGGTACCCGAGTCCGCGAACGGTCTCGATCTTCACCTGATTCGTCTCCTTTAAGCGTCCACGAAGTCGTTTGATGTGAACATCAATCGTCCGATCGTCTCCCATGAAATCAAGTCCCCAGACGTGTTCGATCAATTCTTCGCGGCTGAAGACCCGTCCCGGAAAACTTGCCAGCTGATGTAATAATTCGAACTCGCGCCGCGGGAGTGTCCACTCGGTCGACTGGATCGTCACGAGCTGACTGCGTTTATCAATCGTGACATCCCCGAGATGTAGGACGGGTTGCGCCGCTTTTTGATAGCGCCGAGCCACGGCGTGAAGCCGAAACACTAATTCTTCCGGATCGAACGGCTTTGTGATGTAATCATCAGCACCTGCTGCAAAACCATCTCGCTTATCCGTTAGTTCACCGAGCGCCGTCAGCATCAAGATCGGGATGTCCCCGTTTTGCCGTAATCGCTCACACAGGACGAGACCGGTCTGCCCGGGGAGCAAGACGTCGAGCACGGCTGCTTCAAACGTCATCGTCTCGATCCAAGCGAGCGCTTCGTTTCCGTCTGCTGTCGCTCGGACGGAATGTCCATCGGCTTGTAACGTTGAACAGACGAGTGCTTGAATATGTGGATCATCTTCAACGACTAGAATATACATCGTACGCCTCCTTTTTTAGACAAACAAAAATCCCCTTCCCCTTCTCATAACGAAAAGGACGAAGGGGATGACGGTCACCCGCGCTCTGGGTAGAGTGGGAAACGACCTGTCAAAGCAACGACACGCTCGCGTGCTTGTGCGAGAACGTCTGCTTCTTCTGGATGGTTCAAGACGAGTTCGATCAACTCGGCGATTTCTTTCATCTCGGCTTCCTTGAAGCCACGTGATGTCATCGCTGCCGTTCCAATCCGGATACCACTCGTGACGAACGGGCTCGCTGGATCGAACGGAATCGTGTTCTTGTTGACCGTGATGCCGGCTTCGTCAAGTGCATGCTCTGCGAGTTTCCCTGTGATACCGAGCGGTTGTAAGTCGACGAGGAGCAAGTGATTGTCCGTTCCGCCTGAGACGATCCGGAGTCCACGCTTCGTCAATTCCTCACCGAGGACTTTTGCGTTCGTGACGACTTGACCGATGTAGTCCTTGAACTCTGGTGCAAGAGCTTCACCGAACGCGACAGCTTTCGCGGCGATGACATGCATGAGTGGACCACCTTGGATGCCTGGGAAAATGGCTTTATCGATTGCTTTCGCATGCTCTTCTTTACAGAGGATCATCCCACCACGTGGACCACGCAACGTCTTATGCGTCGTCGTCGTGACGAAGTGTGCATGCTCGACTGGGTTCGGGTGCTGACCTGCTGCGACAAGTCCAGCGATGTGTGCCATGTCGACCATCAAGTAAGCACCGACGCTGTCTGCGATTTCACGGAAACGTTTGAAGTCGATGACACGCGGATACGCCGATGCGCCCGCGACGATTAATTTTGGTTTATGCTCTTCTGCTAATTTCGCGACGACATCGTAATCAATCATCTCTGTCTCTTGATCGACACCGTATTCCACGAAGTTGTACTGGACACCGGAGAAATTGACGGGGCTACCGTGCGTCAGATGGCCACCGTGCGAGAGGTTCATCCCGAGGACCGTATCGCCCTGCTCGAGAATCGTGAAGTAAACCGCCATGTTCGCTTGTGCACCCGAGTGTGGTTGCACGTTCGCGTGCTCCGCACCGAAGATTTCCTTCGCGCGGTCGCGTGCTAAATTCTCAGCGAGATCGACATACTCACAGCCACCATAATAACGACGACCTGGGTAACCTTCTGCGTACTTGTTCGTCAAGACGCTGCCTTGTGCTTCCATGACAGCTTGCGAGACGAAGTTCTCGGATGCGATCAATTCGATGTTATCCCGTTGACGACCTAGTTCCTGGCGCATTGCCGAAAAGAGTGCCTCATCTTGTTGTTTCAGATACGTAAGCGGTGTTTGTTCCATCTGAATTCCCCCATTTCATTTCGATAGACCTATCTTAACACGAATGTTTCGTTCCCGGCATCCCTAAAAAGAACATCAAAAAAGCAAGGGGTGCGCAACCCCTTGCATCAATCATTCGTATTTAGCACGTGCTCCACCGATTAATTTCGGTCGTGTCACGGCTGCCGTCACATGTGCCTCACCGATTTCCTTGTGCGGCAAGCGCACTGGAATCGCGACAGCTTTCAAGTGCATGCCGATGAACGTATCGCCGATATCGATTCCGGCGTCTGCCTGAATCGCTTCGACGACGACCGGTGCCGAGAAGCGTTGATACGCAGCACTCGCCATCGATCCACCTGCTTCCGGAACGGGAACGACCGTTACTGGATCAAGTCCGAGTCGTTCTGCCGTTTGCCGCTCAAGTGTCAATGCTCGGTTGATGTGCTCACAGCCTTGGAAGGCAAGATCGACTTGATGCGACCGACGAAAGGCATCGAAGACATCGAACAAGGCGTCCGCGACTTCCGGTGAACCAGCTTTGCCGATTTGTTTACCGATGACCTCACTCGTCGAACAGCCGATCACGAGCAATTTTCCTTTTAAGGAAAATCGTTCATCCAGAGCGTTCAGTGCTTCTTCTAAATCGTGCTGGATGCGTGTCAAGTCCATTACTTCACCTCATAATCTGAGATTTTGCAAACGCGGTTCTCATGACGCCCGCCTTCGAATTCCGTTTCAAGCCAAAGTTGTGCGATCTCACGAGCCAGTCCTGGACCGATGACGCGTTCGCCCATCGTCAAGATGTTCGAATCGTTGTGCTGACGCGTCGCTTTCGCACTGAACGTATCATGGACGAGTGCTGCTCGGATGCCCTTGACCTTGTTCGCTGCGATTCCGATCCCGATGCCTGTTCCACAAATCAAGATACCACGATCAAACTCTCCGTTCGCGACTGCCTCAGCGACTGGAATCGCGACATCCGGATAATCGATCGAGTCGGCTGAATGCGTACCGAAGTCCGTATAGTCGATGCCGAGCTCTTGTAAGAGGTCGTTGATTTCTGCCTTTAACTTAAAACCGCCATGATCCGCGCCGATTGCTACTTTCATCTTTACTATTCCCCCGTTTGTTTAGGTTGTTTTTTCGGAAGTTTCCGTGCATCCGGAGCTTTTCTTCCGTTTCCGTTCTGCGTCAATTTTAACACAAGACGGTTGACGAGGGGTTCGAGTTCATTGCGTACTTGACGATAGACATTCATCGATCCGCCGTACGGGTCGTTGATATCCCGTTCAAGCCCTGTCACGTATTCATATAAGGTGAACGTCCGTTCCTTCAGTTCCGGATACCGTTCACCGACTTCCTGCTTGTGCTGACGCGTCATCGTCAAGATGATGTCAGACCAACGTCCGAGTACATCATCAAAGACTTGCGTATAGTGCTCGAGTTCGATACCGCGCTCACGTAACACTTGTAAGGCGTTCTCGGACGCATCAAATCCTTGCATCGAACGTAGTCCTGCTGAACGGACGTCGAATTCCTGATCAGCGACCTTAGAGCGTAGTAACGCCATCGCCATCGGGCTACGGCATGTATTTCCTGTACAGATGAATAAAACGCGACGTGTGCTCATCTCCGTATCCTCCTTCTTCAAGGGCGAATGACCCGACCACCTGCTGCTTTATGGAGGCGGTTGCGGACCGCAAGCCCCACCCCTTCTTCTGATAGGTCTCGTACAAAAATCTGATCCACCGTCGTCTGATCAAATCGCCGTAAACAATCGTAAAGACGTTGTGCCGCCGTCTCCATCGAGTTACCAAGGAAGCAGCGAACATCTGCGTCGACATCCTCCCCATCAAACAGGAGAACGCCCGTCTTGTGTCCGGTTTGTCGTGCATCATCGATGAGTTGCTGTAAGAATGAAAGATCTCCCTCAACTACGGACAGTGTTGCTTCCGGTGCATAGTGAGTATATTTCATCCCGGGTGCCTTCGGTGTAACATCTTTCATCGATAAGGCAGGATCGAGTGTGACAGGACCGATGACCGACTCGATTTGTTCGCGTGTCACGCCGCCCGGTCGTAAAATCGCCGGTGGCGTCATCGTACAATCGATGACAGTCGATTCGACCCCGATGCCCGTTTCCCCTCCATCGACGATCGCAGCGATGCGTCCCGAGAGGTCATGTGCGACGTGCGCAGATGACGTCGGTGAAGGTTTTCCGGAACGGTTGGCACTCGGTGCTGCGAGACCCAACCCTGTCGCCTCAATCAAGCGAAGCGCGAGCGGATGGTCTGGCATCCGTAATCCGATCGTATCTAGTCCTGCTGTGACGAGTGTGGATGCGGTGCCGTTCGATTCGAGGATGATCGTCAAGGCTCCTGGCCAGAACGCCTCCATCAAACGTGCCGCAACATCTGGAATGTGCGTGACGAACTGATGTGCCTGTTCTACGGATGCGACGTGGACAATCAGTGGATTGTCAGAAGGTCGACCCTTCGCGGCGAAGATTCGCCGAACAGCCGCTTCGTTCGTTGCGTCCCCTGCGAGACCATAGACAGTCTCGGTCGGCATCGCCACGACCTCTCCTTCCTGCAATAACCGAACTGCTTCATCCATCGTCTGTAAGTCAATCATTTCCGTCTTCACGCTGTACAATCCTTTCGTTCCGCATACACGATACGGTCTTTACCGTTTATATCTTTTAAAATACCCGTTTCCGCATTTGGATAACGTTCTTTTAACATCATTTGCACTTCTGGTCCTTGATTGTGTCCAATTTCAAACGCAATCAGTCGGAAATCGTCGCGTAGGACCCGTCCACTCTCTTCGACGAGACGTCGGTAAAAGACGAGACCGTCTTTTCCGCCAAACAGGGCGAGATGCGGTTCATGATCGAATACGACTTCACTGAGTAATTCCTCTTCCTCGATATAAGGAGGATTCGAAACAAGCACCCGCACGGAATTATCCGCAAGTGGCGCTAGTAAATCTCCTTCAAGGAACGTCACGTCTCCACCAAGCGCTGCTTGATTTTGCTTCGCGACCGTAATAGCGGCCGGTGAAATATCGACAGTCGTGACCGGTTGCTCGAGTTCGAGGGCGAGCGTGATTCCGATCGCTCCACTCCCAGTTCCGATGTCGACGATCTGTCCCGCGGTGAACGACTCACGTTTGAGACGCTCCGTGACGAAGACGATCAACTCTTCCGTTTCCGGTCGTGGAATCAAGACATCCGGTGTGACACGGAAATCCCGCCCATAAAACGGCTGATAGCCGATTAAATGCTGAACGGGCACGCCGTGAACATGAGCAAGCAAGTATTCACTGAACCGTAAATCCTGCTCTGGTGTCAATTCATCGGATAGACGGACAAGGAGTCCGGTCCGGTCGACATCCAAGACGTGCATGAGTAACCATTCGGCACTTGAACCCTCGCGTCCTGCTTGTTCCATCATCGTTTTTGCCTCATTTAGACGTTTTGCGATCCGCATCAGTTTGCCGCCTCCGATGCCCGTGCCTGATGTTCCATGACGAGCGTATCGATGACTTCATCCATCTCGCCTTGCAAGATTCGGTCAAGCTTTTGAATCGTCAATCCGATGCGATGGTCCGTCACGCGATTTTGTGCGAAATTATACGTCCGGATTCGTTCCGAACGGTCACCCGTACCCACTGCCGACTTTCGTTTTTCATCATATTCAGCTTGATGTTCGCGTTGAATCTTATCGTAGACACGCGCGCGCAAGACCTTCATCGCTTTTTCCTTGTTCTTGATTTGCGACTTCTCATCCTGACAGCTGGCGACGATTCCCGTCGGCACGTGCGTGACACGGACAGCGGACTGTGTCGTATTGACGGACTGGCCACCCGGTCCACTCGACGTAAACGTATCGACTCGGACATCCTTATCGTGGATTTCGACTTCGACATCCTCTGCTTCAGGCAACACAGCGACGGTTGCCGTCGATGTATGAATCCGTCCACCGGATTCCGTTGACGGAACGCGTTGGACGCGGTGTGCCCCGTTCTCGTACTTCAACTTCGAATAAGCACCCGTTCCTTTGATAATGAAGATGATCTCTTTGTAGCCACCGAGTTCCGTGTAGCTTGCATCGATGATCTCAATCTTCCAGCTCTGTTTCTCAGCAAACTTCGAGTACATCTTGAAAAGGTCACCCGCAAATAAGGCTGCCTCGTCTCCGCCTGCCGCACCACGAATCTCGACGATGACGTTCTTATCGTCATTCGGATCCTTCGGTAATAATAAAGCTTTCAGCTTGGCTTCGAGCTCTTTGATCTCCGGCTCAAGCATCGCGACTTCTTCCTTCGCAAGGTCGCGCATCTCAGGATCCGTTAACATCTGGCGTGCCTCTTGATAAGCTTCCATCTTCTCGCGGTAGACGCGATAGGTCTCAACGGTCGGCGCAAGTTGTGACTGCTCCTTTGAGACCTCTCGCAATTGATTCGTATCATTGATGATGGCTGGATCAGCCAACATATCATTCAGTTTTTCATAACGGTCCTCTAACGCACTCAATCGATCCAACATCTCGGTCATCCTTCCTGGCGGTTCTTCTGTCGTCAGTATAGCAAATATTGCGATCGATGGCGTCATCGTCTTCTTGAAAAGAAACGTTGACAGACGGGTTTTAAATTCCTATAATTGGTGTATTAATTGAATTAGTACACTTAAGGAGGTGAAGAAATGTTCACCGTTGATCCGAAAAGTCCGTTACCGATATATGAACAGTTGGTCGCTCAAATCATCCGCTCGATTGCCCGTGGTCTACTCCGCTCCGGCGAACAGATGCCATCCGTCCGTGAACTTGCCGGTACACTCCTTGTCAATCCGAACACTGTCTCCCGCGCCTATCAGGAACTCGAGAGCCGCAACTTCATCGTCACGATGCGCGGTAAAGGCTCCTTCATCTCAGACATCCCACTTCATGAAGTCAAACAAGCCGCCATCCAAGATCCACTCATCCGCCTTTGTGCCATCGCCGACGAATTATCCATCTCAAACGAAGAACTTTATCAACACATTTTACACATAAGGGAGGATTCCTCATGTTGACCGTTTCTCATCTGACGAAACAAATTGACCGTACCATGATTTATGAAAATGCATCCTTCACCCTGCCGGCAGGAACGATTACTGCCTTGATTGGTCGTAATGGTGCCGGAAAAACGACATTACTGAAAACACTCGTTGGAGCGCTCGAGCCGACCCGCGGGAAAGTCGAATGGAATGGTGAGTCGATCCATCACGTTCCGAAGACGCGGGAGCACCTTTTCCTCGTTCCGGATTCTGTTTCCGTCTACCGCCAGATGACGCTCGGTGAACTGATCAACTTCTACCACGTCTTTTATCCGAACTTCGAGAAGACATATATCGAAAACTACTGCCGCTCGTCGAATCTCGATCGCGGACGTCGCGTCACTTCTTTATCGAAGGGACAAGCCCAATTGTTCCTTCTCCAACTCGCGTTTGCAACGAATGCCCCCGTTCTGTTGCTCGATGAACCAACCGATGGACTTGACCGGATCAATAAACGTGATTATCTGAAACAACTCGTCTCGTTACTTGCGGAGCGTCAGACAGCCGTTCTGATTGCTTCCCATCAACTCGAAGAACTCGATTCCCTTGCCGACCGCGTCATGACGATCGAAAAACACCTCGTCCGCGAACCGAAGGCACTCGATGATGCCAAAGCTAGCATGCAGAAATGGCAAGTCGTCTACGAAGACGTTCCAGAGCTCAGTCATGCCGATCTCCACGTCTTATCCCAAACGGGTCGGGTCGTGACGTTACTCGTCTTATCCGATGCAGGCGCGCAGTATCTTGAAACGACGCGTCCTCTATTAAAGGATGCTTTGCCGGTGCAGATGGAAGATTACTTCTTAGGGACATTTGGAGGGAAACGACATGGTTAAGCAATTGATCCGCTATCACATCAAGCAAGGCATCTGGCCACTCGCTTGTTTTATTCTACTGGCGATCTTCAGTTATGGGTTCGGCAGTTATACCGTTATCAATGAATTTGAAAAATACGATGTGTCTCAGCAACCCGAGCTACTCAACACCGTACTCGTCAGTCCGTTTTTCGCTGGATTCGCTGCAATTCTGATTGCGGTCTTTGCAATCCTGATGCTCGGTTCGGAGCGTGGGAGTGGTCGCAGCCTGATTTTACATGCGTTGCCGTTCCCGAAGGTCTGGCTGTTCTGGATCAAATGGGCGATTGGCGTCGTGACGTTGATCGTCTTCCCGATCATCGGCTTTTTCGTCAGTTGGTCATTACTGCAAGGATTCGGTATCAATCCGTTTGATTACGTCACGTGGTCGTCACTCCTTCAAGATTTTGGTCTATTCCTTCTATTTGATGTGACGATTTTAACAATCTTCTTATTCGCCGGAACAGTTGCCGGTGACATCATCGGACAACTGTTACTCGGAACGTTCTTCTTGTTCTTGAATTACTTCACGTATTTCAGTATCTATGCTATCGGTCAACTGGGTTTTGGCGTGGGCTATGAAGAGTTAGACAAACCAACAAGCTTTTTGATGACGATCACGACGCCATTTGCGCTCTTCTTCGAGTACAATACCGATTTCAACATCACCTATGCTGTGTTGTTCAGTTTAGCCTTGACGGTCATCTTACTGATTTTCGGTAGTCGTCTCTATGTCAAAGGTGCGAACGAACGTCTCGGGCGTTTCACGATTTTCCCAAAATTACATCCAGCACTCATCATCACCTTCTCGATCTATACGACAATCCTACTCGCGGGAATCATCGGTCTGATTTCGTCCGAGAATCAATTCCTGTACTGGCTCGCAATCGCGATTCTCGCCTGGCCGACGTTCAGCTCTTATCGTCGGATGATTGGGTGGAGTCGCTAATGCAACGAATGGACCTTCTGAAATGACTTTTCAGAAGGTCCATTTTTTTGTCATCGATTCTTCACAAAGCTTTACAAACGATAAACATGGATTTCACATTCTATCCGTAAGGTGGAGTTTGTAGGTCGTATCGATCATCAAACCCCAGCACCTTTCGAGGAGGAACCCTTATGAAATTAAAACGTATCATTCCGATTTTTGCCTTATCAACCCTTTCCCTCAGTACGATGTTCTCGATGCCTGAAGCAGAAGCAAAGACGAAACCTGTTAAATCACCGGAAATCCGGAACGTCATCTTCTTGATCGGCGACGGGATGGGGGTCTCGTATACATCAGCACATCGTTACTTAAAGAACGATCCATCGACACCGGTTGCTGAAAAAACAGCGTTTGACCAATACCTCGTTGGTCAACAGATGACTTATCCGGAAGATCCGAAGGAAAACGTCACCGATTCCGCCTCCGCAGCAACAGCGATGTCATCCGGCATCAAGACGTATAATGCAGCGATTGCCGTTGATAACGATAAATCGGAAGTCAAGACCGTCCTTGAAGCAGCGAAAGAACGTGGTAAGTCAACAGGACTCGTTGCAACATCGGAAATCACGCATGCGACACCTGCTTCGTTCGGTGCTCATGATGAGAGCCGAAAGAACATGAACGCGATCGCAGACGATTACTTCAAGGAACGCGTCAATGGGAAGCATAAAATTGACGTCATGCTCGGTGGCGGTAAGTCGAACTTCGTCCGTCCGGATGTTGATTTGACGAAAGCATTCAAAAAAGACGGTTACAGTTACGTCACGGATCTGGATCAATTGCAAGGTGATAAAAACAAACAAGTCCTCGGTCTGTTCGCAGATGGTGGATTACCAAAACGGATTGACCGCGAAAACTCGGTCCCATCACTTGAACAAATGACGAACTCTGCCATTAAGCGACTCGACTCGAATAAAAAAGGATTCTTCCTGATGGTCGAAGGTAGCCAAGTCGACTGGGCCGGTCATGACAATGATATCGTCGGTGCCATGAGTGAGATGGAAGACTTCGAGCGGGCATTCAAAGCCGCGATCGCATTTGCAAAGAAGGATAAACATACACTCGTCGTCGCGACAGCTGACCACTCAACGGGTGGATATTCAATCGGTGCAGATGGCATCTATAACTGGTTCGCTGAACCGATCAAAGCGGCAAAGAAAACACCTGACTTCATGGCGCAAAAAATCGTCGATGGTGCGGACGTCCGCAAGACGTTGACGACGTATATCGATCAGGACAAACTCGCCTTGACGGACAAAGAAATCGATAGCGTCTCCCGCGCTGCTGAATCGAAGAAATTACTCGAGATCGATAATGCGATTGAAGAAATCTTCAACGAACGCTCGCATACAGGCTGGACTACAGGTGGACATACAGGTGAAGACGTACCGGTCTATGCGTTCGGTCCTGCTAAAGAACGTTTCGCGGGACAAGTCGACAACACGGATCACGCGAAAATCATCTTCGATCTCTTGAAATCGAAGAAATAAGGAGAATGTTCATGAGACAGATACTTGCTACTTTGATGCTCGGGACGGTGCTCGCTGGTTGTGGCACTTCAGCATCACAAGACACACCAAAAGAACCAGCGTCTGCGAAACAGGAGCAGCCGGTATCGCTTGAAAAAACAAGCGCCTACGTTCCAAACCCGCAAATTCCAGACGATCGCGATTTGACAAAAATCGATCAGACCGTCACGGATGATAAGGGCGACCTGACGCTTAAACAATTCAAACGAGTGAACGAAACACGGAAGATTGGTCCGATCGAGATGACGATCGAAGAGATCAAAGTCTTTCATGCTCGCCCAAGCTACGGCATGATTGATTTCTTCCACGGTTTCACGCACGATGAATCCTTCGACTTGATCAAGACACGCGTCACGATCAAGAATACGAGTGATGAACCGGTCACGTTCAATCCGGTCGCCCACTTTAAGCTCGGTGCCGCAACTGAAAAGACGCTTGAAGACGACGTCTATTTAGAGTCGCTCGCGAAGACATACGCTCCGTCCGAATCACGAAGCGGTAACTTCGGCTTCATTTTGGAACAACCGGTTGATTCGATTGAACTCTTAACAAGTGACGTCCTAGATAAAAAACAAGATGTCCTCAAAAAAGGCACGACATTTTCGACGTCTCTTCGTTAACACTCATTCCTGCTTTTACGCTCCATCTGTTTTTTCGGGTCATGCCCGGACGACAGGTGGAGCTATTTTGATGCCTGCAATCGTTCCATGCTACACTAAAAGCACTATTTGAATGCAAAGGACGGATGATATGCCGAAGTATTTAAACATCTACCATGAGCTCGCGCAACGTATTCAGGAAGGGACACTTCCTGCTGAGACGAAGTTGCCGTCAGAAACAGAGCTGATGCAGGAGTTCGAAGCAAGTCGCGGAACGGTCCGAAAAGCGATTGATGCCTTGCAAGAGAAAGGCTTCGTCCGCAAACACCAAGGGAAAGGTGTCTTCGTCCTGTCGCAAGAAGCGATTGAGTTCCAATTCAATGGGATCGTCAGCTTCTCGGAAGCCCATCGCCGGATGGGGCGACATGTCGTTGAAACGGATGTAGTGTCTTGCGAAGTCCTCTCCGCCTCTGCTGAGCTCGCTTCGTTATTACATGTGGCACAAGGAACGAACGTGACACGCGTCGAGCGCATTCGTCAAATTGATGGTGAACGGGTCATCCGTGACATCAATCATTTCGTGACCGCACTCGTGCCTGGACTGACTACTGACATCGCTAAAGGTTCGATCTATCAGTACATCGAAGAGACACTTGGTCGGCAGATCAGCTACGCAAAACGAAAAATCGAAGCTCGCCCTGCGACAATGGAAGACCAAGAACGACTCGACCTTCACGATATGACGCATGTCATCGTTGTCACGAACGATACGTATTTCTATGAAGGACAACATTTCGAACGGACGGAATCGCGTCACCGGCTCGATAAGTTTCAGTTCACTGATATTGCCCGTCGTTGAATATAGGCTGCAAGATGAGGGAATTCGTAGATGACGGATTCTCTCTTTTTTATTCTCCCCAACTTATCTATATAAGTTCTTGACCAACTTATATAGATAAGTTAAGATAAGTGTGCGCAGATAAGAAAACGTTTTCATTTTAAAAGTGGTCGAGTATGTCACTTCCAAAAAGGAGCATCGAGATGAAACCAAACTATCGTCAGATTGCAGAGCAAATCATTGAGAACATCGGAGGTAAGGAGAACGTTGAGCAGGCAGCTCACTGTGTCACCCGTCTTCGTTTAACGCTTAAGAATCAAGAGCTTGTCGATCAAGAAGCCTTACTTGAAGTTCCGCTCGTCAAAGGCGCGTTCTTGAACGCGGGTGTCTATCAAATCGTCATTGGTGCCGGAGACGTCGACCGGGTCTATGCAGAATTCATTCAATTAACCGGTTTACAGGCAACAACGATCGCAGATGTTAAATCGTCTGGCGCTGCCAAGATGAATCCGTTCCAAAAGTTGATCAAAGTCTTTTCTGATGTCTTCATGCCTATCATCCCGGCGATCATCGTTGCTGGTCTCTTAATGGGAATCAATAATCTATTCGGTATCGAGTTCGGTGGCAAGACGATGATCGATCGTTATCCGAACTTACAAGGACTTTGGGATCTCATCAATATGATGGCAAACACCGCCTTCGTCTTCCTGCCGGCACTCGTCGGTTGGTCAGCGACGAAACGCTTTGGTGGAAGTGAGATTCTCGGAATCGTCATGGGTCTGATGCTCGTTCACCCAGATCTCTTAAACGCTTGGAACTACGGACAAAGTGCTCTAAAAGGTGAAATCCCGACATTCAACATTCTCGGTCTCTTTGAAATTGAAAAAGTTGGCTATCAGGGACAAATCCTCCCTGTGCTCGCCGCTGCTTATGTTCTCAGTACGATTGAACGTTGGCTCAAACAACGCGTACCGAATGCGATTCAATTACTCGTCGTACCGATTACGACGATCACGTTGACCGGCTTCCTCGCTCTTGCCGTCATCGGACCGGTCACGCGTCAAGTCGGTGACTGGATTACGATCGGTGTCGTCAATACGTTCGAAGCTGTTCCGTTACTCGGTGCCTTACTCTTTGGCGCACTCTATGCGCCGCTCGTCATCACTGGCATGCACCATATGTTCATCGCCGTTGACCTACAGTTGATTGGACAAAGTGGCACGACGTTCATCTGGCCGATGATCGCGATTTCGAACATCGCTCAAGGTTCAGCAACACTTGCGATGCTTTTCCTTGCGAAAAACGTCAACGATAAGAATATGGCGTCGACGTCGGCACTCTCTGCTTACTTCGGGATCACGGAACCAGCGATGTTCGGGGTCAATCTCCGGTTCAAGTATCCGTTTTACGCAGCACTCGTCGGCTCTGCCATCGCGTCAGCTTTCATTGCCGTCAGTGGCGTTCTCGCTCCTGCGATTGGTGTTGGCGGACTACCAGCTTTCATTTCGATCGTACCAGGCTCGATTTTATCGTTCATCGTCGGCATGGTGATCGCGATCATCGTCCCTGTCGCCTGTACGTTCCTGTTCCACTATGTCTCAACGAAACGCGCAAAAAAAGCTGCCCTGAAAAAAGCAGCGTAATTCTAGAAAGGTGTGTATCTCATGATCACGACAACCGATTGGCGCAAATCCGCCGTTTATCAAATCTATCCGAAGAGTTTTTATAGTCCGGAGGGCAAAGCGACCGGTACGTTACGCGGCGTAACCGCCAAACTCGATTATCTGGCGGATCTTGGTGTCGATTACCTCTGGTTGACGCCGGTCTATGCCTCACCGCAAAACGACAATGGCTATGATGTCAGTGATTATTATGCAATTGATCCATCTTACGGCACGATGGACGATTTTGAGACGTTACTTGCAGAAGCAAAACAACGCAGTTTGTCTGTCATGATGGACATCGTCGTCAATCACTGTTCGACGTCACATGCTTGGTTCGAAGAAGGACGTCATCCGGATAGTCCCTATCACGACTACTTCATTTGGCGCGATACACCGAACGACTGGGTATCCAAGTTTGGCGGTCCCGCTTGGTCATTTGACGAGGTAGCTGGCAAGTATTACTTGCACCTATTCGACAAGACGCAAGCGGATCTGAACTGGGAAAATCCACGTTTACGGGAAGATGTTTACAACATGATGCGCTTTTGGCGCGATAAAGGGGTCAGCGGCTTCCGACTCGATGTCATCAATTTGATCTCGAAGACGCCAGGTCTTCCGAACGATCCAGCAGGAGACGGACGTGCGTATTATACGGACGGACCGAACGTCCATGATTACTTGCAAGAAATGAACGCAGCAGTTTTTGCCGGACACGATCTCATGACGGTCGGTGAGATGTCGTCGACGTCGCTTGATCACTGCCTTCGTTATTCGTCGCTTGATGAACAAGAACTGAAGATGACGTTCAACTTCCATCATTTGAAGGTCGATTATCCGAACGGTGAAAAATGGACAGCAGCACCGTTTGATTTCAAGCAACTGAAACAGATTTTCTCCGACTGGCAATCCGGCATGAACGGACAAGCTTGGAACGCGATCTTTTGGTGCAACCATGACCAGCCACGCGTCGTCAGCCGGTTTGGTGACGACGTCACGTATCGCGTTGAAAGTGCGAAGATGCTCGCGACGACACTTCATGGCTTACAAGGAACACCGTATATCTATCAAGGAGAAGAGATCGGCATGCCGAATCCGGACTTCACGGACCTATCTGACTACCGCGATGTCGAGACATTGAACGCGTATCAGGAAGCTCGGAACAACGGTGTAGCGGAAGAAGCGATTCTCGCTGCGATTCGTCAAAAATCACGTGATAATGCGCGGACGCCGATGCCATGGTCAGACGCACTCAACGGTGGCTTTAGTACAAGCGATCCGTGGATACCGGTCTCGCCGACGTATGACCAGATCAATGTCGAGTCGGCTGTCGCAAACCCTGACTCGGTCTATCATCATTACAAACGATTGATTCAACTCCGTAAACAGTATGACGTGCTCACGGATGGTTCGTACCGTCTGTTGACACCAGACGATCCGTCACTCTGGGCGTACGAACGCGTAACGAACGAGGAAGAGTTGCTTGTCGTTTCGAACTTCTACGGAACAGACACGACGTTCACGTTACCTCGTGACGGGTCGGACTATACGGTGTTGATTCACAATTATCAGCAGATACAGACAGAGGGTCAAACTCTGACGTTACATCCTTATGAATCCTTGATGCTTTATCGTAAAAAGTGATGCATCTCTCGTTGTTCTCTTGATCAAATAAAAAGGGAAATCACCATCCGATTACATGACCCGGAACGTGATCTCCCTTTTCTCATACTTCATCATACACGAACTCGTTTTTAGAGCATGTATCCTACGAAACCTTCCGATTCGCTTCTTCTCGTTTCAACTGTTCGCGGAACAGTCGTGTCTCGGCAATAACGACACCAGACAATCCAATTAAACCAATCAAGTTCGGAATCGCCATCAATCCGTTGAAGACATCGGAAATCGCCCAGACCATGTTCAAGTTCGTCGTCATCGCACCTGCTCCGGCAACTAAGACGAACAGGATGCGGTACGGTAGGATTGATTTTTGACCAAACAGATAATAGATCGATTTTTCCCCATAATATGACCACCCAAGGACCGTCGAGTAAGCGAACATGACGAGACCGATCGTAACGATGTATTTCCCAGCAGGACCGAGGAAGACTTCGAAGCTCGCCGTCGTCAATTCAACACCCTCCAATTTCGTATCGAGCTGCCCTCCCATGACGAGCGTCAGGCCCGTGATCGAACAGACGACCAATGTATCGAGGAACACTTGCGTCATCGAGACGAGCGCTTGACGCCCCGGGAAGTCCGTCTTCGCAGCAGCGGCTGCGATCGGTGCTGAACCAAGTCCTGCTTCGTTCGAGAAGACACCACGCGCGACACCGTAACGAATTGCCGCCCCGATTGCCCCACCCGTGATTGCCTCATTTGAGAACGTACTACTGAAGATCGTTGAAATCGCACCTGGAATCAGATCATAGTTCATGATGAGAATCAGCAAGCCACTTCCGACATAGAAGAAAATCATGAACGGAACGAACAGACTGACGACTTTCCCAATTGACTTGACCCCACCGAGAATGACAACACCCGTCAGTACCATCAATACAATCCCCGTCACGTAAAGTGGCACATCAAACGTTGATTTCATCGCGAGGGCGACCGAGTTCGTCTGGACCCCGTTTCCGATCCCGAACGCAGCGATCGAAGCGAACGCGGCAAACAAGACACCGAGCCATTTCTGCTTCAGTCCACGCTCGAGGTAATACATCGGTCCCCCTGCCATCTGTCCTTTTTCATCAACGACACGATATTTGACGGCAAGAATCGCTTCCGCGTATTTCGTCGCCATCCCGAACAGACCGGACAGCCACATCCAGACGATCGCGCCTGGTCCCCCGAGGACGACGGCGGTTGCGACACCGACGATATTTCCCGTACCGACGGTCGCAGCCAGTGCCGTCATCAACGCTTGAAAGTGACTGATGTCACCTTCTGACTTATCGTCCTGATGCTTTGAAAACGCAAGCTTCAGCGCATACGGCAGTTTGGTAATTTGAATGAATCCTAAGCGAATCGTCAAGTAAATCCCCGTACCGACCAACAGAATGAGTAACGGTGGTCCCCATACGATATCGGACACCGCACTAATCCACTCACTAAATGAATTTCCCATTCTTCTTACCTCCCTTTATGAGATATGTAGTTCCTTACCATTTTTTCAGAATTTACTGATAATTGTCAAACTATTTTTTCATGAAACTATTTTACGTTTTAATTTTTTTGATAATAAGTAAATTTTTTACTTGCGAAGTTATAATCAAGAAAATAAATAGTTCATCTTGCAAAAAAGGAGCGAATCATATGAAGATTAAAACGAAGCTTATCTTATTGTCCTCCATCCTTTTGCTAAGCTTGATTGGCGTCGGACTGTACGGCGGATTCTCGCTCGACCACGTCGACAAACAGAGTCAGACCATCACGTCCTCCTGGATTCCTGGTCTGAACTTATCCCATGAAACGAACACGGCACTGTCTGATTTGCGACGTGTCGAATTATTACACATTCAAGAAAATGATCCAGAGATCAAAGCCGGTTATGATAAGCGTGTCAAAGACGGTTTAGCGACCGTTGACGCGAATCTCGCGAAATACGAGAAAACGATTTATTTAAAAAGCGATCGCGAACTGTTCAATGATCTCACGAAAAAATGGCAAACTTTCAATGAGACGACTGATCGTCTTCTCGCCCTCAGTACACCAGAAACCCAAAAAGAAGCAGTCACCTATTATGAAGGTGAGAGTCGTGATTCATACTTCGCTGTCTCTGATCAATTAACGAAAATCGTGAAATACAATAATCAACAAGCGAAAATAAATGGTGATGCTATCACAAGTTCTGCCAATACAGCTCATATCCTTCTCTTCACGATCATCGGTGTCGTCGGATTACTCGGTGTCATCTTCACCGTCTTGATTTTACGCTCGATCTTCGGTCCACTCCGTCAACTGCAGGCGAAAACGCATGAACTGGCAACACAAGGCGGCGACTTGACGGCTCAACTCGACGTCGTGCGTGATGATGAAATCGGACAAATCGCCCAGTCGATGAATCAATTCATCGCCCACTTACGGACGATCATCATTCAAGTCGATGATACAGCAACCCACGTCGTATCGACCTCACGTCACGTCTCCGGTCGAATCAGCGAACTCGATCAGGATATGGCGTCGACTTCCCATACGATCGAAAACTTATCAGCCGGTATGCAGGAGACAGCCGCCTCTGCCGAAGAGATGAACTCGTCTGCTGTCGATATGGAAGCGACGATTCATGATATCGTCTCTAGTGCAGAAGCGAACGGAAAACGGGCGCAAGAAGTCGGTGGGCGTGCTGAATCACTTCAAGTCGTTGCAACAGAAGCGAAACAGACCGCGAATCACATCCTTGCCGAGACGAAAAGTAAACTCGAGGACGCGATGGCACGTGCGAAAGCCGTCAAAGAAATTTCCGTCTTATCGGATGCGATTCTCTCAATCGCCGCACAAACAAACCTATTGTCCCTTAACGCTTCGATTGAAGCAGCACGCGCTGGTGAAGTCGGTCGTGGCTTCGCCGTCGTCGCCGATGAGATTCGTAAACTTGCCGAAAGTAGTCGGGATACTGTCGAACAAATCCAAGATGTCTCGATTTCTGTCATCGAGTCCGTTGAACACTTGAACGCCGCGTCCGGCGAGATGCTCTCCTTCATCGATACGAAGGTCGTTAAGGACTATGATTTATTCGAAGACGCCTCCGTTCAGTATCGAAATGACGCACAATTATTCGGTGATGCAGCGGAACACTTCGCTGCCCAAGCCGGTCAACTTCAGGAACTGACAGCGAACATGCTTGGTGTCATCCACGATGTTGCCGTCACCGTCAATGATGGTGCGCAGGGAACACAATCGATGTCGGAGCAAATCAATCATTCCGTCCAAGCGTTCCGAGATGTCCATGAACAGACTTCCGTCAGTCAACAACAGGCGGAAGCACTAAAGGATGTTCTCCGCCAGTTCCAAGTCTAAACGACAAGCCCCTCGTCTTCACATCAGAAGAGAGGGGCTTGTTTTTTCATTTTTTACTGTCCAGCACCTGTGAGCGGTTGTGCATCTTTTGCTTCTGCTGGTAGTTTGATTTCGTCAATCTCATTGAATTTCGAGAATGTCGACTCGTTCTTCATATTGAACTCGGTCTCTTTTTCAATCGCAAATACCATATCCATGTCGAGTGACTTCGGATAGAACGTCTTCGCATCATACGTCATCTTGTAGTTCATCTTTTTATAATCGATGCTATCCATCGCATCTTTCATCTGCGCCATCTGTCCTGTCTGTTCGAGTGAATCCTTCATGAAGGCTTTCAGGTCATCCCCACTCAGCTTAACGTCGATTTGATAGACATCGCCCTCTTTTTTCGCTGTCCAATTATCTTTGTATTTCTTTAGGAGCTGCAAGTTTTGTTCCGTCGATGCCGATGATTCCATCGCTTCGACCATCTCGCCTAGCTCCGACACATCTTGAACGATCCATTGTCCGTTTTGCGAGAGATACATTTTATCGTCAACGATGTAACTTTCAATCGTCACGTCTTTCCCGTCTTCAGGATTTTTCATCGTCATCGTCTGCTTCATCGCGAGTGGCTTTTGAATGATATCTGCTGAAACCTTCTGATCCATCGCCATCTCACCTGCTTTAGAGCTGACTGTTCCGTCCATGTGGAACGATTTGATGTCCTCTTGAGCGGCTGTCGCTTTCTTTAACAGCTCTGTGTTCGAGAGTTCCCCCGACTTCGTCGAACCAGATCCGCTGCCACTACCTGAATCCGTCTGTCCATCTTGGCATCCGGCAAGTCCAATCGATGCTGCGACAATCCCGGCTGCTAACCACCTTGTTTTCTTCATATTCATTTCCTCCTTTATACGCGTTACCCTGATTTACGAAAAACATTGGAAAATGTTTCAAAGTTTCTTTAGTAGACCATTACCGTTCTCCTTCAAAACGAACCCTCAAATTTCAAATCTACTATCCTTTTTTTGAAATTTGGTTCAGTGCTCGTGAGATTTTTGCAAAAAAAACAGGCTGACGGAAACTTCCATCAGCCTGTTTCTGGTTTGTTAAATCGTCCGTAAAAGATTCGCCATCTCGATTGCGGAAACCGCTGCTTCGTAACCTTTGTTCCCAGCTTTCATACCGGCACGTTCGACTGCTTGCTCGATCGAATCCGTCGTCAGGACACCGAAGATGATCGGTACGCCTGTGTCGCGTGATGCACTCGCGACACCTTTCGCGACTTCGTTACAGACGTAATCATAGTGTGACGTCGCCCCACGGATGACGGCGCCAAGTGTGATGACTGCGTCATACTTGCCGCTTTTCGCTAACTTTTCCGCGACGAGTGGAATCTCAAATGCCCCAGGAACCCACGCTGTATCGACAGCATCCGCTGCAACACCGTGGCGGCGGAAAGCGTCGTTTGCTCCACCGACGAGTTTTGATGTGATCAATTCGTTAAAACGTGCTGCGACGATTGCGACGCGTAGTCCTTCTCCTGTTAAGAAACCTTCGTAGATCATGATGTGTGTCCTCCTTGGATGTCGAGCCAGTGCCCGAGTTTCGTTTGTTTTGTTTTCAGATAGCGCTGATTTTCTGGTTCAGCCGGTACTTGATGGGGTACACGTTCGATGACTTCGATCCCTTCTTGTTCGAGCACCCGTTGTTTATCCGGATTATTCGTCATCAAGCGGATCTTCGTCACGCCGAGATCGCGCAACATGTTGGCCGCGACCGTATAGTCACGCATGTCCGTCGGATAACCGAGTGCATGGTTCGCTTCGACTGTATCAAGTCCTTGTTCTTGTAACTCGTACGCTTTTAACTTCGCCATCAGACCGATGCCGCGTCCTTCCTGACGTAAATACAAGACGGCTCCACCTTCTCGTTCGATCCGTTCGAGTGCCGCATCGAGTTGCGGTCCACAATCGCAACGCTTCGAACCGAAGACGTCCCCCGTCAGGCATTCCGAGTGCAGCCGGACGAGCATGCCGTCGTGCGCTTCACCCGACAAGACAGCGACGTGTTCTTTATCGTCTTGCGTCGTATAGCCGATCATCCGGAAAGCTCCGAACGTCGTCGGAAGTAACACTTCCGCTTCCCGCGTCAATGGACGCTCGAGGTACGCGACGAGTGCTTCGATCGTAATCAGTTTTAAACCGTGTTCTTCCTTATAGAGAAGTAGATCATCCACCCGTGCCATCGTGCCGTCTTCCTTAATAATTTCACAGATGACGGCGATCTCATCGCTGCCGGCAAGACGGGCAAGATCAACGCCCGCTTCCGTATGTCCGCGTCGTTCCCGGACACCGCCTTCTTTTGCGATCAACGGGAAGATATGACCTGGTCGTTTAAACTGTTCCGGTCCATCGGTTAGCATCCGCTGGATCGTTAGCGACCGTTCTTCAGCGCTGATACCGGTTTTCGCGTCTTCATGATCGATACTGAGTGTGAAGGCAGTCCCATGTGGGTCCGTATTATTCGCTGTCATAGGAGCAAGTTCGAGTCGTTGTGCAATCCGCGGACTGACTGGTACGCAGACGAGTCCTTTTCCATGCGTGATCATGAAGTTGATGTTTTCTGGTGTCGCGTGTTCCGCGAGCATGACGAGATCGCCCTCATTCTCACGGTCCTCATCATCACAGACGATGATCGGTCGTCCGTTCTTCAAATCTTCTATTGCGTCTTCAATCAAGTCGAATCCATTCATTACATGTCGCCTCCTAAGAATGCTGCCCAGTCCGTCTGCTTCTCATGCTGCGTGAAATGATAGAGATGTTTCGCCATCATGTCACACTCGATATTGACGACTGCACCGCTTGCCAATCGATCAAACGTCGTCACTTGACGTGAGTGCGGAATTAATGAAATCGAGATTGTTTCCGGCGTGACACGTTGCAACGTCAGGCTCGTGCCGTTGATTGCGATCGAGCCTTTTGGAATACAATACTTTTGCCACGATCCGACATCAAACGTATAGACCATCGCTTCTCCATCCGGTCGCCGACTAATCAGCCGTGCTGTGCCGTCGATATGTCCACTGACGAAATGACCGCCGAAGCGACCGTCTGCCGGCATCGCCCGTTCAAGTTGCAACGGGCTGCCGACCCGGTACGTGCCGAGGGCTGTTGACCGAATCGTGTCATGGACGGCATCGGCCGTAAAACCAGTCGGGCTCATCGACGTGACGGTCAAACAAATCCCGTCGACGGCGATGCTGTCACCAATCTTCGTTCCTTCGAGCACCCGGTGCGCTTCAATTTCAAGCGCTAATCCATTCGGTCGCGGAATCTTTCGTTTTAAGGTCCCGACTTCTTCAATCAATCCGGTGAACATGTCGTCTCCTCCTTTCGGATGTACGTCAGATGGAGATCCGGTCCGACCGTTTCGATTTGGTCGATTTGAAACCGATCTTCGATATCGTGTTGACTGTTCCAGGCATTGCCTTCAAAAATCGATGGGGCTTGATAGACTTCAAGCCGATCGACGAGATCCGCCTCAAGGAAAGCGGCTTGAATCGTTGGTCCACCTTCAATCAAGACACTGCGGATGTCTTGTTCGTATAAGCGTTTCAAAATCGCTTCTGGCGTCTCATATTCACCGACGAGGACTGTCACTTGATCATGACTGACCCGCGGAACACTCGTCAGCCAGTAGGTTGGATTTTTACCATCGTGGAAGACTTGCGCCGTCTCCGGGACCCGACCACGGCGATCGACGATTACTCGAATCGGTTCGATGCCTGACGCCGCGCGTAATGTCAGTGCCGGATCATCGATAAGGACCGTCTCACTGCCGACGAGGATTGCATCGTGGCGTCCGCGCAGGGCGCGACCGTTCTCGCGTGCTTCTTCTGACGTGATCCAGCGTTGTTCACCTGTCGCTGCGATCCCGTTCATCGTCTGAGCGATTTTGACGGTCACGGTCGGACGTTTTCGTTCGATCGTCTTCCAGAATTCCGTGTAGAGAGCTTCTGCCTCATGTCGTAACAAGCCGACCTCGACTTCGAGTCCCGCGTCTTGTAGGCGTTTGATTCCTGAACCGGCGACGATCGCATGTTTGTCTTCCGTTGCGACGAAGACCCGTTTGATTCCGGCTTGTAGAATCGCTTCCGTGCATGGTGGTGTCTTACCGTGATGATTGCACGGCTCAAGCGTCACGTAGAGATCAGCACCACGGGCGGCTTCTCCTGCCATTCGTAAGGCTTCGACTTCCGCGTGCGGACCACCGGCAAACCGATGTGCACCAAAGCCAATGATGCGTCCTTGTTTGACGATGACACAGCCGACACTTGGATTCGGACTTGTTTGTCCGTGTAACATATGTGCTAATTGCATGGCATAACTCATCATCTGTGACATCGCGTTCACTCCTTTCAAATGAAAAAAAGACGCCCCTTGAAAAAGGGGCGTCTGTATAGAAGGGTTCACGAAATACACGGTTCGCTCCCTGCATTTTTTCATGCAGAAAGAGACCGTCTCCTGAAAACATTTTTTCAGAAAACAGCTTGAATCGCGTCGTTTCGTTCTTCTCCCATCCGGACTTTACCGTCGGCCCTGGAATCTCACCAAGTCAGCCATGATGCGTACATCATGGGTCGCGGGCTCGTCGATCGATTGATCGCATCACCGCCGGTTGGGATTTTCACCCTACCCCGAAGAACTGGATTATTGAGTTATACAACTTTAGCCTAGCATATCTTTTTCAAGAAAACAAAGCGCAAATGCTTCTGTCTTGTCTCTTTTTTGATTTCGCTCCAGTTCTGTCATCTCTCACCAATTCGTCATCGACTACATCGCAAAAACGACTGGATCACCTGATAACAGTGTGTCCAGTCGTTGTTTTCCGCTTACAAATACCCGTTCTTCCGGTCGTGGAATTCTTGAGCAATCGCCCCGCGCGTCCGTTCATCCGCAAGGACACGAAGTGCTGTCCGAGCGAGGATTTTTGCCCCCGTGATTAATGCTTCATCCCCAGCTGCTGAACGGGCCGCTTCTTTGAATGCCTCCGTATGGGCGACGAGATCATCTGGTCCAATCTTGATATACGGATGGATTGTCGGAATGACTTGACTGATGTTACCGGCATCCGTCGAGCCAAGCCCCGGGCGTTCGTCCAAGTGAACGATTTCGCCGAGCGCCTCTGCTTCTTCTTGGAACAGACGATCGAACGTCCGGTTGAAGACGAGGTTATCGACCTCATTTTGGAAGGCGATGACATCGAGCGTCGCCCCTGTCGCAAGCGCTGCGCCTTCAGCAACGGCTTTGACTTTTTCCGTGACGGCATTCAGTCGTTCCCGTGTCGTCGCCCGGATGAAGAAACGTGCTTTTGCGTATTCCGGGATGATGTTCGGTGCATCGCCACCATGCGTGATGATTCCGTGGATCCGGACATCGTCCGGTAACTGCTGACGTAAGGCATTGATGCCGTTGAAGAGTTGGATGACAGCGTCGAGGGCGTTGATGCCTTCTTCCGGTGACGCCGCAGCATGCGCCGGACGACCCGTAAAGGCAAAGTCGAGCGGATCGACTGCAAGCGAAGAACCCGTGATCCGTGTTTGTCCGGACGGATGGACCATTAAGGCTGCATCGATTCCTTCCAGCAACTGATGTTTGACGAAACTACCTTTCGCACTACCGTTCGGTCCACCTTCTTCGGCCGGTGTTCCCAGCACGACGACACTTCCACCGACTTCATCGAGCACTTTACTAAGTGCGATCGCTGCCGCAACACTCGTCGTACCGATGATATTATGACCGCATGCGTGCCCGATGCCTGGCAACGCATCGTATTCTGCCAGAAAGGCAATCGTCGCGCCTGATCGGTCGCTCGACTTCTTCGCGAAAAATGCTGTATCGTGCCCCGCGACACCAAGTTCTACCGTAAATCCTTCAGCCGTCAGACGTTCCGCATGGAGCCGCGAAGCAAAGAATTCCTCGTTCCCGATTTCCGGAGTCGCATGAATTCGGTGACTCGTCTCAAGGTACGATTCTCGTTTTTGTTCGATATCTTGTTCAATCGTCTCTACCCATGTCGTGCGTACTGGTGTCGTCATGCTATCCACTCTCCTTTTGAAATTATTCGCCGATGTCGCTTAGTGGGACGAACGTCGGGATCGTACTGCCTTTGTATTCTTTTTTGATGAAGGCCGCGACATCTTTTTGTTGGTACAGCGACGCGATTTTTTTCAGTTCTTTTTTATTCTTGTCTTCCGTCCGTGTTGCGATGATGTTGATGTATGGTTTGGCGGTCTCGTTCTCATGGACGATCGAGTCCTTGATCGGGTTGAAGCCGGCGTCAACGGCAATGCCATTGTTGATGATTGATGCCGCGACGTCCGGTAAGACGCGTGGCGTTTGCCCGGCGACGATCGGAACGATTTTCAGCTTCTTCGGATTCTCGACGATCTTATCGACTGAACCGTTGCCATCAAAGTCGTCCGGTAACTTGATCAAACCGGCTTCTTGCAGTAACAAGAGGGCGCGTCCCATGTTCGTCGCTTCGTTCGGAACAGCGATTTTTCCGCCAGTTGGAATGTCTTTGACGTCCTTGTATTTATCCGAGTAAATCCCCATCGGTGCGATGACAGTCGTCGCAATCGGCGATAGCTTCAAGTTATGTTCTTTTTTGAAAGCGTTGAAGTAGGAAATCGTCTGGAAGGCATTGGCGTCGATCTCGCCCTCAGCCAGTGCCATGTTCGGCTGGACATAATCGGAGAACTTGACGAGCTCGATTTTGATGCCCTCCTTTTCTGCTTTTTTCGCGACATAGTCCCAAACTTGTGTGTCTGAACCGCTGACACCGAGCTTGATCGTCTTTTCGTCTTCTCCTGATGCTGCGCACCCGGCAAATAAAATCGTCGTGAGTGTTGCTCCAATTGCTACTGCTTTTTTCATGGCTGAATCGCTCCCTTGATTAATGTCTTCTAATTTTTCGTGCGACGATGTTGCCTGTCGTCTGTAAGCCTTGGACTAAGATGACGAGAATTCCGACCGTGATGATCATGACTTTCGTGTCGAATCGTTGATAACCATAAGTAATTGCTAAATCGCCCAATCCACCGCCACCAATCGCACCTGCCATCGCTGACGCCCCGATCAAGCCGATCGTCGCGATTGTTAAGTTCAGGATGAGTGAACCGAGTGCTTCCGGTAGGAGGAAGCGGAAAATCGTTTGAAACGGTGTCGCGCCCATCGCTTCTGCTGCTTCAAGAACGCCTTTATCGACTTCGAGTAAAGAACTCTCGATCAGACGCGCCATGTACGGTGCAGCGTAAAAGACGAGCGGGACGATTGCGGCTTCTGTTCCGATCGATGTCTGAACGATCAAGCGCGTCAACGGGATGATCGCGACGAGTAAGATGATGAACGGAATCGAACGGAAAATATTGACGATACTGTTGAAGAACGTGAACAGCGGGACATTTTCAAGCAATGCGCCTTTTCGCGTGACGACAAGCAGGATACCGAGTGGTAAGCCGATCAAGGTCGAGAATAAGAGCGAAACGGATACCATCGTCATCGTCTGCAAAAATGCCGTCCAAATATCACTGTAATTAACTAGCATGGGCAAGCACCTCCTCGACTGTCACCTGTGCCTGATCGATATAGTGTAACGCTCGTTTTACTTCAGCCGGCTCACCGATCAACTCGACGAGTAAGGTGCCAAACGGCGTATCCTGCAACTCTGTGATGCTCCCGTGCAAGATGTTGACATCGACATCGAAGCGTTTCGCGACTTGCGATAAGAGCGGCTGCCCCGTGTGATGTCCGAGAAAATGAATCTTATAGATTGGATGTGCATTTCGCGACTCGATCAACTGACGAATCGATGCTGGAATTTCGTCATGCATGACGGACCGGACGAAGTTTTTTGCCGTCTCGGTCTGAGGGCTTGAAAAGACGTCGAAGACTGTTCCTGACTCAATCAACTTTCCAGCTTCGATGACGGCGACCCGGTCGCAAATCTCCCGGATGACGCCCATCTCGTGGGTGATCAAGAGAATCGTGATCCCGTACTCGGCATTGATGCGTTTTAATAACTGGAGAATATGATGCGTCGTCTGGGGATCAAGTGCTGATGTCGCTTCGTCACATAAGAGGACGGAAGGTTGCGTCGCCAGTGCCCGGGCGATGCCAACACGCTGTTTCTGTCCACCGGACAATTGATCTGGATAATGATCCGCCTTGTCCGAGAGATCAACGAATTCGAGCAACTCCGTCACTCGGCGGCGAATCTCATCTTTCTTGACGCCTGCGAGAACGAGTGGCTTTGCGACATTCGTAAATACTGTGTTCGCATTCAATAGATTGAAGTGCTGAAAGATCATTCCAATCCGTTGTTTTGCTTGGCGTAATTTTTTCGGAGACAGTTGCGTTAAATCTTCCCCATCGACCGTCACCGTTCCTGATGTTGGTCGTTCTAACAGATTGACACAGCGGAGCAGTGAACTTTTTCCGGCACCGCTAAAGCCGATGACACCAAAGATTTCGCCTTTTTCGATCGTCAGGTCGACACCGTCGAGCGCTGCGATCGTCTGATCCTTCGTGACGTACGTTTTTTTGACTTGATGAAATGCGATCATTCCGTTTTCCCCCTTCATTCAACAAAAAAGGTCCCTTCTTGAGAAACAAGAAGAGACCTGGATCCGCACAGTGGCAGAATCCACTCCACTCATCTCTCAGACATCTGTCTGATGGAATTGGCACAGTGCTCATAATGAGTCTGTTGCCGAGGTTTCGTAGGGCCAGTCCCTCCACCTCTCTGGATAAGTATTGCGGTATGAAATTCGTATGTGTGGTGTTGCGTTGTTGCTTATGTCGTAAAACTAATTTTTACATTACGGGTCGAACCTTTAAAAGTCAACCAACTTTGCAAAAATAATCCATTTGACGCATATCGATTGATTGACAAGTTATGGATTAGCTTAATGAACGAATCGTGATTCGTCAAGAACGATTTGACAAGTCATTTTTGGTCGTGCTACCATCGTCTCAATGATTAATCCGACAATTCCAATATGATATTTATCAAGAGTGAACGAGAGACCTGGCTCTATGACTTCACGGCAACCTGCAATCTGTAAGGTGCTCCGACCAGCAAAGCGCGGCTTTGGATGATACGGTGAAAAACTCGTGGGCGTCCAAGCAGTGACGTCGACGAGTTTTTTTCATGAATGGAGGAAAAAGAGTAATGATGAACTATCCTGTATTGACTGGTGCTGAAGCGTTTTATTTTCAAGGTGGACCGATTGGTATTCTAATCTGTCATGGTTTTAACGCCACTCCGCAAAGTGTCCGGGACGTCGGTGAGGCATTCGCCGCTGAAGGTTTTACCGTCTATGCCCCGCGCTTACGTGGACATGGAACGAACGTCCGCGAGTTTGAACAATCGACTGCTCGATGTTGGAAGCAAAGCCTGCAAGACGGCTATGAACGTTTACAAGAAACATGCGATCAAGTCTTCGTCATCGGTCAATCGATGGGTGCGACGCTTGCACTGTCGCTCGCCGCTGACGGGATTCCGTTTGCCGGCATCATTACGATCAATGCTGCTCTTTCCGTTCCTTCTTACGAAGCACTTTCGTTTGATGACGGTCCGCAATACTTACCGGAAGGGGCACCGGACATCAAGCGGTCTGCTTTCGAAATCATCTATGACCTCGTTCCGAGCCGTTGTGCGTTCGAACTCGTTCGTCTGATGGATGAGACGAAAGGACGCCTTGGATCGATCTTTCTTCCAACCTTGATTCTTTACTCGGCGACGGATCACGTCGTTCCGCCGTCGAGCTCGGATTATCTGCATCAGCACATCGGAACGAATGATAAACGAAGCTACTGTTTGCTCAACTCGTATCACGTCGCGACACTCGATCATGATCAGGATTTAATCGTTCGTGAGACGATCCGCTTTATCGAACGTTCAAGCCGGTTCTCGCAGGAAACAGGATAATAAAAAAACAGCTATTCTCTCCCCTCTGGAAACGAATAGCTGCTACATCAAAGGACGACCTCGACCGGTTCGTCTTTTTTGTTTAATTTTCTTGGTGCTGCACCGATTGGAGCGGCTTCGGTTTTCCAGGCACCTCATGGCAATGCCGGCACCGTGGTTCATACGATTCTGAAGCACCGACTAGGATGATCGGATCATCATAGTTCGCTGGTTTTCCATCAATCAACCGTTGTGTCCGAGAAGCCGGATCACCACACGACAGACAGATGGCTTGCAGCTTCGTCACGAATTCTGCGCGCGCCAGTAATTCCGGCATCTTGCCGAATGGCTCTGCCCGGAAATCTTGATCAAGGCCTGCACAAATGACGCGTTTTCCGTCTTGTGCGAGTGCTTCGATGACTTGTACGATCTCATCATCAAAGAATTGAACTTCATCGATTCCGACGATTTGTGTTTCCTCCGCTACTGCTGCGTAGAGATCGCGACTCGTCGCCATCGGAATCGCCACGACGGAGTTGCCGATATGAGAGACGACATGCTCTTCATGGTACCGGTCGTCGATTGCCGGCTTGAATACTTGAACGGGCAGTTTGCCGTACTGCGCCCGTCTAACACGACGAATCAACTCTTCCGATTTCCCGGAAAACATACTGCCACAAATTACTTCGATCCAGCCGTACTGATTTATTACATGCATCATCGTCCGACACCGTCCTCTAAAAATAGTCACTTTAACGAGTATAGCCCGAAACGGTATCGAGAAAAAGGGTTGACTTCCGGAAATCAAAATTCATTTTTTCTTTACCTAGAATTTTTGTCCTTTCATTCCAACCGTCCCCTATTTCCTGTACACTGAAGAAGAAGACTCTCACGAAAGAAGGTGTCCCCGATTCATCATCTCTTACATGACATCCTGCACCAATATGGTGCCCTTGGTCTCTCCGTCCTTCTCGCAGGTGGTATCGTGGGATTGCCGGTTCCTGATGAGACCCTACTCGTCCTGTCCGGTTTTTGGATGCATCAAGGCAATCTACCACTCGTCGGTACGATTCTCGCCGCTTACGCCGGTAGTTGCATCGGGATGACGATCAGCTATTTACTCGGATTAAAACTCGGTATGCCACTACTGCATCGTGTCGGACCGAAAATGCGCATCTCAGAAAAACATATTCTTTCCGCTGAAGCCGGATTTCGTCGTTACGGAAAATCGGTCTTGATCATCGGTTACTACATACCCGGTCTCCGCCAACTCTCTGCCTTTTTTGCAGGTGTCTCGAAAATGCCATTTCGCGTGTTTGCAAGTTACGCGTATACAGGTGCGTTGATTTGGATCAGCGTGTTCTTAGGTGCCGGCTACTTCGTCGGTCGTCATCTCTCGTTCCACAAAGTCATGGATTATATCTTGGCACATCCGGAAGTCATGCCGTATTTAACTGGAATCGCCGGTGGAATCGCCTTCTCGTTCGTCTTGAAGACGTATCTCGCTTACCGTTCACAATTCAGTCTATACAAAAACAGCCTGCTTCCGTAATGGAGGCAGGCTGTTTTTTAAGAACCGACAAGTAATTACTTGCGGCCGTATTTTTTGTTGAAGCGATCGACACGACCATCTGCCGCGTTGAACTTTTGACGACCTGTGTAGAATGGGTGCGAGTCTGAAGACACATCCACACGGATGAGTGGGTACTCGTTACCATCTTCCCAAGTGATTGTTTCGTTCGAAGAACGAGTAGAACCGCTTAAGAATTTGTACTCAGTCGTTGAATCCATAAATACTACTTTGTTGTAGTTAGGGTGAATTCCTTGTTTCATGGTTGATTTCTCTCCTTCCGCCCTGGTTCATTTGCTGAGCCAGAGTAAGTTACCTTCCTATACTAAACGATTTTTTTATGCGTCGCAATAGTTATTTTTCGGTCGGTGTTTCCTTCTTGACGGTACGCGGTTTTGCTGGTGCGCGTCGGACCGCCTTCTTCTTTTCTTTCTCGAGTTCAACGAAAAATTCTTCATTGTTTTTCGTGTCACGAATCTTACGCAGGAACGTATCGACGAACTCGTTCGACTCGTTCATCGTCCGGCGAATCGTCCAGAGCGCATCGAGCTGCTCTTTTGGAAGCAACAGTTCTTCCTTCCGCGTACCCGATTTTCGGATGTCAATCGCTGGGAAGATTCGACGCTCTGACAACTTCCGATCAAGATGCAGTTCCATGTTGCCAGTTCCTTTGAATTCTTCATAGATGACGTCATCCATGCGCGATCCCGTCTCGACAAGCGCCGTCGCAAGAATCGTTAAACTACCACCGTGCTCGATGTTTCGCGCCGCACCAAAGAACCGTTTTGGTTTATGGAATGCAGCTGGGTCGATCCCGCCTGAGAGCGTTCGTCCGCTTTGCGGCACCGTTAAGTTATAGGCCCGTGTCAGACGCGTGATCGAATCCATCAAGATGACGACATCCTTCTTGTGTTCGACGAGTCGCATCGCCCGCTCGAGGACCAGCTCAGAAATCCGGACGTGATTGTCTGGTGTTTCGTCAAACGTCGAACTGACGACATCTGCTCCCGGAACTGAACGCTCGATGTCCGTGACTTCCTCAGGTCGCTCATCAATCAAGAGAATAATCAGTTCGACATCCGGATGATTCTCTTGAATCGAGTTCGCGATTTCTTTGAGGAGTGATGTCTTCCCTGCTTTTGGTGGTGCGACGATCAAACCACGTTGACCAAACCCAACCGGTGCAATCATATCCATGACACGAACGGATAAATGGCGCGGCTCTGTCTCTAGACGCATCAAACGATCCGGATAAATCGGTGTCAATGCCGGGAAGAACAGACGATTACGGGCTGTATCCGGTGCTTCACCGTTAACGGCTTCCACGCTAAGTAATCCTTGGAACCGTTCGTTTTCCTTCGGTGGACGGACTTTACCTGTGACGACATCACCATTACGTAGATTAAAGCGTCGGATTTGAGATGCTGCGATATAAATATCTTCAGAGGATTGGGAATAATTGATAGGACGAAGGAAGCCAAAGCCACCATCGTTTTGCATTTGTGGATTGCCAGGGATGACTTCGAGTACCCCTTCGAGGAAATAAAGACCAGTCGATTCAGCCTGTGCTTTTAGAATCTTGAACATCAACTCGCGTTTACGAGCTTCCCGGTATTGTGGGACATTTTTTGTCTTTGCGATTTCATAGAGTTCTTTTAATGTCAGTTGACTCAATTGAGCCAGTGTATAGGAACGTTCTGGTTTATCTTTTTTATCAGTTGTTGGCATGTTCTTCACCTATTCTTTATAAATTCAACTGCATTCAGCATACTTCCATACATACAGCAGGAGGTATGTAATTTTATTCGTGAACTAAAGGTATCATATTTTTTTTGATTCGTCGTCAACAATCCTTTGCGTTTCTTACTTTGTAATATTCAAAGATATTATTTCAGTTATGTTACAAAAACATCTGTTTTGTCTTCTAACTGAAAAAACGTTTTCAAGTGTGCTCGTGCTAAGATATTCCTGCAGACAAAATTCTTACACAGTTGTAAGGTAGACTGCTTAATCACACACTTAATGATTTCATCATATAACTTACGGACGCAACACACTACATTAAACGGAGGAATTCTTAACATGAAACGTTTTCTAGCATCGATCGCGACGGCAGCCTTAGTGGTTTCAGGTTTTACATCAGTGGGTACAGGTAAAGTTGAAGCAGCGACAGTCACGAAAGTCAAGATCACGGACAACGGTCTTCGTGTTCGGACAGCACCTTCTACGAAAGCAAGCATCGTCGGGAAAGTCAACGCTGGTCAAGTCTTTACATACAAAGGCAAATCAGGCAGCTGGACAAAAATCTCATACGGCGGTAAAACACGCTATGTCTACTCACAGTACACAAAGACATACAAATCATCTTCTAGCGCTAAAAAATCAACGAGCTCTTCTTCTAAACGGACGAAAATCCTGAGCGAAGCAGCAAAACATAAAGGTACACCTTATGTATGGGGCGGAACGACGACTCGTGGATTCGACTGCTCTGGTTTCACAAGCTACGTGTACAAGAAAGCGGCTGGTAAAACATTGCCACGTACGTCTTCTTCACAATATTCTTCTTCTAAGAAAGTCAGTGTTTCAAAAGTACAACCAGGAGATCTTGTCTTCTTCTCACACGGTAGCGGCATTCAGCACGTTGGGATCGCAACAAGCAAGTCAAGCATGGTCAACTCAGAAACAGGTGGCGTTAAATACTCAAGCTTCAAATCAGGGTACTGGGGTTCACGCCTTGTCGGCGCAGGATCTTACCTATAATTCATCATCTCAAAGCGGTTGAGCATTGGCTCGATCGCTTTTTTTCATCTCATTCATAAGGAGGAAATAGGATGCATGTCTTAATCACAGGTGCTTCAAGAGGTCTTGGTCGTGAATTCGCTTATCTGCATGCACGACAAGGGGATCACGTCCTGCTCGTCGGACGCGATGCGACAGCACTCTTCGAAACGAAGTTCCATGTCGAGCGACTCGGTGGAACGGCAACCGTCTTTCCGTATGACTTAACGAAGCGGACGCATCGTCTTGCACTGTTTCGGGCAACGGAACACATTCCGGTCGACTGCGTCATCAACAATGCTGGAATCGGCGTCTTCGGTTCCTTCCTTGAGACCTCGTTTGAAGACGAGTCTCGAATGATTGCTTTGAACATCGAAGCATTAACACACGTAACGAAGGTCTATGCCTCTCGCATGAAAGAACAGGGAATCAAAGGACGGATCGTCCATCTCGCTTCAACGGCTGCATTTGAAGGTGGTCCATGGCTGAGTGTCTACTACGCGACGAAAGCCTACGTCCTTCATTTCTCGGAAGGATTAACGGAAGAGCTTGCAGCAGACGGGATTCAAGTCAGCGTCGTCTGTCCGGGCGCGACACATACCGGTTTCGAATCAGCAGCAAACCTTGAACAATCTCGGCTGTTCTTGCGACCGGGAGTCATGGATGCTCCGACGGTTGCGCGTATTGCCTACCGCGGCTATATGAAGGGGAAAACGTTCATCGTTCCTGGCTTCGGGAATGCCTGGTATATCTTTTCGACACGTTTTCTACCGCGTCGGTACGTCACCCGACAAGCAGGAGAAGTCCAGCGTCCGCGGTGATAGTTATAATGTTCATTATTTCAATATTCATGACGTTCATCCTCAACTCCTACAGGAAAAGGGAACGGGTTCAACGTTTCCGTCAGGGTAAGGTAAGACCCGGCATTTCGCATAAGTTGCGAGATGTCGCGGCTTACCTCCCGCCTGAGGAAAGTGAGGATATGAACGTTATCAGTTTTAAACATCACCAAAAAAGAGTTGGCATTCCGGAGATGATCCGGAACGCCAACTCTTTTCATGTGTGGATCCAGACGTTCTCTTTGGGGAGTCGGTCTGTTTTACTTAATGACAAGCTTCGGTTTCTTCTTGAACGAGTGGATACCCTCGACAAAGCGAACCGTTCCAGATTTCGCGCGCATGACGACAGAGTGTGTCTGACCGCCTTGCGCCGTGAACTGAACACCTTTCATCAATTCACTGTCCGTGACGCCTGTCGCAGCAAAGATACAGTCATCTCCGGCAACGAGGTCGTCCATCATGAGGATCTTCGATGGATCTTCAATGCCCATCTTCTTGCACCGCTCGACTTCTGCCTCGTCTGCTGGTAACAAGCGTCCTTGGAGCTCACCACCGAGACATTTCAAGGCAACGGCAGCAAGAACGCCTTCCGGTGCACCACCTGAACCGAGTAAGATATCGATCCCTGTGTGCGGGAATGCCGTATTGATCGCAGCAGCGACGTCACCGTCACCAATCAAGCGAATCCGCGCCCCTGTTGCCCGAATTCGTTGAATGATCTCTTCATGACGTTCACGATCAAGGATCGAGACGACGACGTCTTCGATTTCCTTGTTCTTCGCCTTCGCGACTGCCGCGATGTTTTCTTCGATCGTCGCATCCAGACTGATATGCCCTGCCGCTTCCGGACCGACTGCGATCTTATCCATGTACATATCCGGTGCGTGAAGCAAATCGCCTGCATCCGCGACAGCGAGGACAGCAAGTGCGCCCCATGTTCCTTTTGCGACGATGTTCGTTCCTTCAAGCGGATCGACAGCGACGTCGAGTCGTGGTCCATACCCATTTCCTAGCTTTTCTCCAATGTAAAGCATTGGTGCTTCATCCATCTCGCCTTCCCCGATAACGACGGTTCCTTTCATCGGAATCGTATCGAAGACGTCACGCATTGCGCTTGTTGCCGCGTCATCCGCTTCATTCTTCAATCCTTTTCCCATCCAACGCGCAGAGGCAAGCGCTGCTGCCTCCGTGACGCGTACAAGTTCCATTGATAGACTTCTCTCCATGTGTATGTCCCCTCTCCCTTGTTACAAATCGGTCAAATCGTTTCACGCCATACGAGGGCGCCTAGTTCCTTCAACTTCTGATCAAATCGTTCGTAACTCTGGTCAAGCACTTCTGCGTGGTGCAACGTCGTCTCCCCTGAAGCGAGAAGTCCCGCCAAGACAAGTGCTGCGCCACCGCGTGGGTCCGGTGCCTCGATTTCCGTACCAAGTAAGGTTTCTCCACCACGAATGATGATTGAGGCGTCTTCATGCGTGATCCGAGCGTTCAAGCGCCGTAGCTCCTGTACATGTCGGAAACGTTGCGGATACAATTTATCGACGACGATACTCGCTCCTTTTGCTTGCAACAATGCTGCCGAGATGACAGGTTGTAGATCGCTTGGGAATCCACCGTAGTGGAAGACACGAATATCGACCGGCTTCGCCTCCTGAAACGTCGCCGTGACGGAATCATCCGTTGCTTCGATCAACGCACCGTACCGCTCGAGTTTTTGGATGACGCTCTCGAGATGAAGCGGAATGACGTTGTCGACGGTGACGCGTCCAAGTGCCGCCCCCATCGTCAAGAATGTCCCTGCTTCCATCCGGTCCGGAATCAAGGTATGCCGGCAACCACTTAGTTGCGATACGCCCTTGATTCGAATCTCGTCCGTTCCTGCCCCTTTGACGCTTGCCCCCATGTTCGTCAACATCGTACTGACGTCGATGACTTCTGGGTCATAGGCAGCATTTTCGATGACAGTGGTTCCTTCAGCGAAGACAGCGACGAGTAACGCACTGATCGTCGCTCCGAAAGACGGGAGATCGAGGTAAATCCGGTTGCCGACGAGACGATCGACGCGCATGTAATGGACGCCTTGCTCGTTACGTACAGAAACACCGAGACGCTCTAGTGCTTTGATGTGTAAATCAATCGGTCGTGGTCCGATGGCATAACCTCCAGGCAGACCGACGACTCCTTGTTTGAATCTGGCTGCCAGAACGCTCATGAGGTAGATCGATCCGCGTAACTTGCGCGTCTCCGCACCCGTCAACGGCATCGATTCGACCCGACTTGGATCAATCGTCACCATATCGCCTTGACGTGTCACGACCGCGCCGAGCGTCTCCAAAATCTCGATCATCGTCGCGACGTCGCCAATCTCCGGCATGCCTTCAAGAACGACCGTCTGATCCGTCAGGAGGGCTGCAGCAAGACACGGGATGGCGCTTTGCTTCGAACCACTGATTGATACGGTTCCTTCTAGGCGTTGTTGCCCTACGATATGCAAAATGTCCACGTTCCATCAACCTTTCTCTTCGCTACGATTATTGCTGCGTTTTTTCCCAGTCTGCGAGGAATTTTTCGATTCCTTGCGTCGTGAGTGGGTGGTGTGTGAGTGACTCGATGACCGAGAATGGAATCGTCGCGATGTCTGCGCCCGCAAGAGCAGCGTTCGTCACGTGTACCGGATTCCGGACCGATGCCGCGATAATTTGTGTCGGAATATCATGGACGACGAAAATTTGAGCAATCGTCTCGACGAGTCCCATTCCATCTTGTCCGATATCGTCTAGACGACCGAGGAATGGTGATACATATGTCGCACCAGCACGTGCTGCGAGTAATGCTTGGTTCGGGTTGAAGATCAATGTGACGTTTGTCGTGATCTTTTCTTTTGAAAGTGCTGCGACCGCTTCGAGTCCGGCCGGAGTCATTGGCACCTTAACCGTAATGTTCGGTGCGATCTGGGCAAGTTCCTTCCCTTCACGAATCATTCCTTCTGCATCAAGCGCGATGACTTCGGCGCTGACAGAGACGTCCCCGACGATTTCACAAATCTCACGAAGTCGTGTATGGAAATCGACGCCTTCCTTAGCGACGAGTGACGGATTCGTCGTGACACCATCTAAAATCCCCATTTTATGTGCTTTCTTGATGTCCTCTACGTTTGCTGTGTCAATGAAAAATCTCATCTTTCTCGTTCCCCTTTCATCCCTTGAAATCGCTTACGACTCTATTATAGGTTTTTTTCACGAGAAGTCCTACTGTTTTCCATTGAATACACGTTCACATGATATGAAAAAAGCACGGTAGACCGAAGTCTACCGCACTTTAAAGAGGAGTCGATTAAGCTTTGTTGCTTGAACCGAACTCACGCATCTTACCGATGACAGTTTGTTTGATTGCTTCACGACCTGGTGCGATGAATACGCGTGGGTCATATGCTTCTGGTTTCTCAGCTAACACTTCACGAACGACTTTCGCGAATGAGATTTGGTTCTCTGTGTTAACGTTGATTTTTGAAGTTCCGAGTGAGATCGCTTTTTCGATATCGTGTGTCGGAATTCCAGTTCCACCGTGAAGAACGAGTGGAAGGTTTGTAGCGTCACGGATTTCTTCCATCTCTTTGAATCCGAGGTTTGGTTCACCTTTGTATGGTCCGTGAACAGAACCGAGTGCAGGAGCAAGCGTGTCGATTCCAGTTTCTTTGACGATGCGTACACACTCGTCAAGTTTCGCGTACATGACATCACCGATGACGTCGTCTTCTTGTCCGCCAACTGTACCAACTTCCGCTTCTACTGAAACGCCTTTAGAATGAGCGTATTCAACGACTGCTTTAGTTGTTTCGATGTTTGTGTCGATCGGGCTGTGCGAATCATCGATCATGACAGATGTAAATCCAGCGTCGATCGCTTCTTTACATTTTTCAACGCTCGAACCGTGGTCGAGGTGGATTGCAACTGGAACTGTGATTTTCATGTCGTGTACGAGACCTTCAACCATTTTCACGACAGTGTAGAATCCGCCCATGTGGCGTGCTGCACCTTCAGATACTCCAAGGATGACTGGTGACTGCTCTTCTTGAGCCGCACCGAGAATCGCTTGTGTCCACTCGAGGTTGTTGATGTTGAATTGACCTACTGCATACTTACCTTCGAGAGCTTTGTTTAACATGTCTGTCATAGATACTAATGGCATAATGACATCCTCCTCTGTTTTGATCGCTGTTTACACGAACTCGTGCAATTTCAGACTGATTATAACATACTGATTCATCGGAACGTACAGCATTTCGCTCGGTTTTTTGGTTTGTGACGGCGACGTGAAAGATTAACCGCTTACATCGTGAGAAATTTGCACAGTCACTTCTTTTTTTAATTCAAAGATGTCAAATGGCTTCCCGAAGAAGGCAACGACCCCTAATCGTTTCGCTTCTTCCATCGCTTCTTTTTCACCGAGTGCCGTCATTAGGATCGTCCGGACACGTCGTCCGATTCGGTCCTGATGACGCAAGACCTCAATCCCGGTCCGTCCCGGCATGTTGACATCCATCAACAATAAATCGTATGCCGCTTCTTGTAAGTAGACGATCGCTTCCTCTCCATCGACGGCGACGTCCGTTTCATACCCTTCTGCCCGGAACAATTGTGCAAGTAAGTTCCGGATTCCCGGCTCATCCTCGACGATCAACAATCTGCCTTTCATCTCTGCCACTCCCCCTCTAGTTATTTCCATTCTACACTAAAGCAAAACTTGCTTTATACTGTCCTTGAGAGAAACATAGAAAGGATGAAGAAAAATGATGAAAATCTTAGCTACACAATTCAACGGAAAATTGCAAACGCTCGCAAAACAGGAAGAAGAACTATTCGATGTCGTCCGCTTACTTGCACAGGCGCTTGTCGGGGAAGGTACGGTCTACGTCGACGCCTATGGTGAATGTGAAGGACTCTATCCGATGCTATCAGAAGGACCGGACCAGATGAAACGCGTTACGAAGATCAAGGATCGAAAGACCTTGCACGCTGTCGATCGTGTCTTGATCTTCACGCCGGATACGGAACGCTCGGATCTCCTCGCTTCTCTTGCCCGTTACGACGCATGGCATACACCTTATGCGATCGTCACACTCAGTGACGTGACGGAAACGCTCGAGCGTTCGATTGCTCCGCTCGCATTGAAGTTCAATAAAGGACTGCTTCCCGCAGAGGACGGTTCACGCCACGGACTGCCGAGTCTTGCCCTTTGCGCGTTTCTCCTGACGCATATCTTGACGCAACTACAAGAGATGACGGAAGAGTGGGATTGACGTTTTTCTTCTATAATATAAATATAAGTTCACTAGATACGTGTTCGCGTCTGACTAAGCTTACGATCTTCATTGAATCAAAGCGAAACCGTTAATGACCGTTATACAAAAAGGAAGCGCCATTCGCGCTTCCTTTTTTTTGATCATGCCGAAGCATGTTCTTCTTGTGCTTTTAGTTCTTCACCGTAAGACAGCTGATCCTGCATGCGGACGAACGGTAGATAGATCGCGACCGACATCGCAATCGTCGCCAGCTGGAGCAAGGCGCCCTGCCAGCCGCTGATCAAGAAACCAGAGATGACGGGTGGTGTCGTCCATGGTACTTGAAGCGCATTAAATGGTTCGACCCAACCCCAGAGGATCGAGAAGTAGACCATGAAGGATGCAATCGCTGGTACGATGACGAACGGAACGAACATGATCGGGTTGAAGACGATCGGCATCCCGAAGATGACCGGTTCGTTGATGTTGAACAAACTTGGCGCAAGTGACAGCTTCCCGAGCTGCTTCAAGTGAGCCGAGCGGGCGACGATCAACGTCGCGATGATGAAGCCGACCGTAATTCCTGTTCCGCCGAGTTTCGTAAAGACATCTAGGAACTGAATCGTAACGACCTTCGCGTTGTCACCGACGACAAGTTCTTTCCCGGAGTCGATGATCGCTTGGTTTTGCAAAGCATTTGCTGTCAGCAACGGTCCCATGATTCCCATGATGATCGCTGCACCGTGAATCCCGCACCACCACATGACCGACATCAAGATCATGATCAAGACCGCTCCTGCGAGCGTATCCGTCAAGTTTTGAATCGGTGCTTGCAAGACGTCGTAGACAACTTCCGTGAACGTCCGGTCAGCGAACGCTTGGAAGACGGCAAACGTGACGACAGACAACGTGATGATCGCAAGTCCCGGAATGAGGGCCGAGAACGAATTCGAAACGCCCGGTGGTACACCGTCTGGCATCTTGATCCGGATGCCCCGCTTGATAAATTGCGAGTAGATGAAACCGACGACGAGTCCGACGACGATCGAGGCAAGGACCCCTTGTCCGCCCGTCCATACTTTCGGTACGACACCCGTGACGACTTCCCCTGACTTCGACAGAACGGATGATTGTGTGATGATCAAGAAGGCGATGATTCCGAGAATCCCGGCTGGAACCCCTTCGATCTTCTCGTTTTTAACGTACGAGTAGGCAATACCGAAGACACCAATCAATGCGAGAATATCAAACGTCGCACCGACGACCTGTGTCAACGGTAATGTCCAGTCGGCACCGAATAGGCCCGTCATGAACTTCTCCCAGCCTGGGATTGGTAACGCGAGAATCAGTAGGAATAACGAGCCGATGATCGTCATCGGCATCGTTAAGATGAAGCCGTCCTTAATCGCAAGGACAGGCTTGGCGTTCGCGAATCTTGCGAAGGCAGGAGTGACTTTTTCAAATACGGTTTCTAATCGGTTCATTCCGACTCCTCCTTATAGTTCAGCAGCACGTGTCGCGATGATTTCCTGGTACCAATGGAACGACTGTTTCTTCTTCCGTGCCAGATCATTCGCATGATCGACATAGATGAATCCGTACTGCTTTTTATATCCGTTCAACCAGCTGAGTAGATCGATGACGGACCATGCATAATAACCAGAGACATTGATGCCCTCTTCGACAGCACGCTTGACGGCGCGAAGGTGACTTTCGATGTACTCGATTCGTGGTGTATCCATGATTTCTTCGCCGACGATCGGATCCTCGTCACCGAGACCGTTCTCTGTGATGTAGATTTTGATATCGCCGTATCGTGCTTGGAGCATCCGCATTCCTTCAAGGAAGGCATCCGGTGCGATTTCCCAGCCCCACTTCGTGTAGACTTTATCGTCCATCAAGACTGTCTTATAGACGCCATCGAACGATGGGTTCCCAGGACGTCCGGTTGAGTTTTCGCGACCACCTGCCATGACGAGCGCCGAATCATTCTTCATGACACGTTGTGGACAATAGTAGTTCAGTCCGATGAAGTCGTTCAGCGGTGCTGTCCGTTTCAAGAGATCGAGCTCTTCTTCTGTCCATTCCGGTAACAAGCCCTGCTTTTCTAAATCCTTCACGACATACGCTGGGTATTCACCTTTTAAAATCGGATCATAGAACCAGTGTGTCGCGTATTCATTCGCATGGACTTCAGCTTGTTTGTTCTCTGGCGCTTCATCGATGCTGAACGCTGGGTTGAAGACGTGCGTGATGCCGATTTCTCCTTCATATCCCGCTTCCTTGAACGCTTCGACGGCGCGAGCGTGAGCGACGAAAACGTTGTGTGTCGTTTGGAAGTACGCTTTTGCATCGCCTGTGATGCCGGGTGGGTGTGCGCCCGTCAAGTAGCCGAGCGAACAGAAGATGACCGTCTCGTTGAAGGTGATCCAGTTGCGGACACGATCGCCGAACGCTTCGAAACAGGTCTTCGCAAAACGCACGAAGGCGTCTGCTGTTTCAGGACTTCGCCAGCCGCCCTGTTCTTCAAGGACTTGTGGTAAATCCCAGTGATAGAGTGTCACGAACGGGACGATCCCATGCTTAAGGCACTCATCGATCACGTTGTTATAGAACTCAAGTCCTTTTTCATTCACTTCACCTGTGCCGTTCGGGAAGATGCGTGGCCATGAGATCGAGAAGCGATACGATTCAAGACCCATCTCTGCCATCAGACCGATATCTTCTTTGTAACGGTGGTAATGATCGATTGCGACATCCCCGTTCGTCGCTTCAAACGTCTTTCCAGGAATCTTCGAGAAGACATCCCAGTTCGAGAAGCCTTTTCCGTCTACGTTCCAAGCACCCTCTACTTGATAAGAAGCAGAAGCAGCGCCGAATAGAAAATCTTTTGGCATTTTCATCGTCTTCACCTCTTATTTGTTTGCGAGTTTGATTGCTTGGTCGAGTACTTTCGTTCCGTTCATCATGCCGTAATCGATCGTGTTGATGACATCGATCGGTACACCTTTTGGTTCACAGATCTGTTTTCCTTTTGCGAGAAGGTATTTCACCTGTGGTCCGAGGAGAGCGACGTCGAGTTCGTTGACGTATGTTTCCATCTCTGATTCCGGGTATGCTGCGATGTCTGCTTCTAAGCCGCGCTCCAAGGCAACCGCTTTCATTTTTTCTACTAACATACTCGTCGACATACCTGCCGCACAAAAGAGTCCGATTTTCATCATTTTTGATCCATTCCCTTCAATTGGTTGATTTCGTTTTGCATGTTCATCATATATCCGAGCATTTCCTTGACGAGGATCGTGTTCATGAGGTGATCCTGCGCGTGTACCATCAGGACGCCGACGGTTGCTGTCTTGCCTTGTGCTTCGAGTGTGACGAATTTCGTCTGAATGCTATGGGCATCCTTGAGTGTCGCGTCACCTTCTGTAACGGCAGCTTGTGCCTCTTCAACTTTGCCTTCTTGCATCAGTAACATTGCTTGGTGGTAGCTTGCTTTGGCGTCGCCCGACAAGGCAATCAATCCAAAAATATCTTCCGGGGTAATTTCAATTGTTTCAGAAGTCATGCTGTCTCTCCTTTGTTGTATGGATAACTTAAATTCATAGGTACAAATTATACAGTTCGATAATAGCATGCGCTTTCATAACGTGTAAACCCTTTCTTTTTAAAAAAATTAAATAAAAAAAAACACACGAAATTCGCTTCGTGTGTTTCCTTTTTATTTAATATTCGAGACCTTCAGCATCTTCACGTGGCGGAAATGATGCGTCGCTCGCGAGACGTCGAAGATTTTCCCATTCGTCAAATAGACCGTATTGTCGACGAGTAAGGATGGATCGTTCTCTTTTAATCCAAGCAACTCGGCGTCACTGCTATTCAAGTAATCGGCATAGATGACGCGATCCGCAAATCCAATCGACAGATTTTGATCGTTGCGTAAATACGTATAGATCGATTTTTGAATGATGTTCTCATCGAGATACATGACGAGATTTTTCCGGAAATAGGACGCTTCGATCGAAAACGGATGATCATCGACGAGACGTAGTCGTTTGACGTAATAGACCGGTGTACCGACCGGACATTTCATGCGTTCCGCGACTTCTTCGTCTGCTTTCGTCTGTTCGAAGGCAAGGACGCGTGTCTCGACCTTCCGTCCACTGAAGTCACTCGTCAATCCTTGTAGTTTTTCAAGATTGACGTAATCACTCTTATAATGATCGCGGACGAAGACGCCACTCCCTTGTACTTGGTAAACGTACCCTTTATTGACGAGAATCTCAATCGCCTTCCGGATCGTGTTCCGGCTGACATCGAATTTTTGGGCGTATTCGTCTTCCGTCAACAGTTTATTCGTATGTTGATAGACGTGCTCATTGATCTCGATCTCGATTTGTTCAGCGACATGTTTATACTTCGGAATCAATGATATTCCCCCCTCTATCTAAAATTCGTAGGAATGAATCCGCTACCATTATAGCAGATATGGTTTTTTTCGATAGGGATAAATGAAAATAAACCCGTCTCCTTGAAGAAGACAGGTTTATTGGAACACGACTTATTCACCAAGTGAAGCTTGGATGAAGTCATGGAAGAGTGCTTGTGGACGTTCTGGACGCGAGATCAATTCTGGGTGGAACTGACATGCGACGAACCATTTGTGTTCTGGAATTTCGATGATCTCAACGAGACGACCGTCTGGGCTCGTACCTGAGAAGACCATGCCGTTCGCTTCGAACTGCTCACGGAACTCGTTACCGAACTCATAACGATGACGGTGACGTTCGTAGACGAGCTCGCTTGAGTACGCGGCACGTGCTTTCGTTCCATCTTCGAGTTTACATGGGTAAAGTCCGAGACGGAGCGTACCACCGAGATCCTCGATGTCTTTTTGTTCCGGCAACAAGTCGATGATCGGGTATGGTGTCGTTGGGTCGATTTCCGCTGAGTGTGCGCCTTCAAGATTGAGGACGTTACGTGCGAATTCGACTGTCGCGAGTTGCATCCCGAGACAGATACCGAAGAACGGTACGTTGTTCTCACGTGCGAAACGTGTTGCTTCGATTTTCCCTTCGATACCGCGTTCTCCAAATCCACCAGGAACGAGGATACCGTCTGCTGAACCAAGCAATTCGTTGACGTTTTCACGCGTCACGTCTTCTGCGTTGATCCAGTCGATTTCGATGTCACTGTTGAAGGCGAATCCAGCGTGTTTCAATGCTTCTGCGACCGAGATGTACGCATCACGCAATTCGACGTATTTCCCGACGAGTGCGATCTTCGTCGTCTTCTCGAGGTGCGTCACTGTGTGGACGAGTTGTTTCCAAGCCGTCATATCAGCAGCTGGTGTATCGAACTTGAAGTAATCACAGACGAGTTGGTCCATGCCTTGACGTTGCAAGTTGAGTGGTACTTCGTAGAGTGTCGATGCATCTTGTGCTTCGATGACTGCTTCCGGACGTGTGTCACAGAAGAGAGCGATTTTATCTTTCATCTCTTGTGGGACTGGGTGCTCCGCACGTAAGACGATGATGTCTGGTTGAATACCGTAGCTACGGAGTTCTTTGACACTGTGTTGTGTCGGTTTCGTCTTGAGCTCACCTGCCGCTGCAAGATACGGAACGAGCGTACAGTGGACGTACATGACGTTTTCTTTCCCGATATCGTTTTTCACCTGACGAATGGCTTCGATGAACGGAAGCGATTCGATATCCCCTACTGTTCCACCAATCTCTGTGATGACGACGTCAGCGCCCGTTTCTTTGCCCGCACGGAAGACACGATCTTTGATTTCGTTCGTGATGTGTGGAATGACTTGGACCGTTCCACCGTTGTAATCCCCGCGGCGTTCCTTCTTGAGGATCGTCGAGTAGATACGACCAGACGTGACGTTTGCGTTCTGGCTCAAGTTGATATCGATGAAGCGCTCGTAGTGACCAAGGTCAAGGTCTGTCTCCGCGCCGTCATCCGTGACGAATACTTCCCCGTGTTGGTACGGGCTCATTGTACCCGGGTCGATATTGATGTACGGGTCGAATTTTTGGATCGTGACGTTAAGACCACGGTTTTTCAAGAGACGAGCGAGCGATGCAGCGGTGATCCCTTTACCGAGTGACGATACGACGCCACCTGTTACGAAAATATACTTTGTCATGTTAAATATTGCTCCCTTCTCTAATTCACATCTCAACAATACAGAGGTGGTAAAAACAAAAAAGCAAAAGTGCCCCCATTGGAATAGGAGACACTTTTGCTGAAATAAGCACGTTGCTTAAAGAAGCCCATGACTAACTTACGTCATTCGGAAAACTTCGTCAAGCCTAATTTTTCAAAGAAAAATTTCCGTGCTCGTTCGTCAGCCGTCAACGAAAAAACTGCCATTTCTATAGGGAAATAGCAGCTGTACAGTTGTGGTTGATCGTGCTTAGACTTCTTCTTCTTCTTCGAAGTCTTCTAAGTCTTCTTCGTCGAGATCGTCATCGAGATCATCGATGGCTGCGACTTTTTTGAACGTATCATCGTCTTCGCTGTCGTCAGCTGAATCATAGTCCGCTGTCTTCGCGAATGTATCGAGATCATCTTCAATCGTCTCGAACTCATCTTCTTCTGCATCATAGTTGAACTCTTCTTCAAACTCATCGAGTTCTCCACGTTGACGCGCTTCGATGACGAGATCCTCATCCGACTTATCGAACGGATACCAAGCGCGGAGTGACCAACGGTTTGCTCCGACGTTGACGAAGTTTCCGTCGATGTTCATGTCTGTATAGAGTTGAGCAAGTTTCTCGAACTTGTCTTCTTCATCTGTAAACGTATGATACTTTTCGATTTCTGACGTGATGTCATCGAAGGTGATTGGCTGTTCGCCAGCTTCTTGCAACATTTCGTTGACGAATTCGATCAGCGAAAGATCAGTAATCTCTTCTTTACTTAAACGGCTGAGGCTCATTGTGACGGCCACTTCCTTTCATTTGCGTTCAATCCATTACTTCTCATTATACGCAAAACGTCTTTTAAAAATCCAGTCTCTATTTAAAAAAAGCTCGAATTGATTCTCGATTCGTGTTTTTCCCACTCCCGAAAAAGGAATATCCAAGGGAGAAGAAGGAGGAATGACAGATGGAGATGACAATCGAACGGGTCAACGATTTTGATGACTTCAACTGGTTACCGATCTTATCAAAGAGTACACAAGAAGGCTATCCCTTCATTGAACGGATGCTGCGTGAACGACGGGACGAGACGTTCCAAGAGGACGGCGAAGCATTGTTCGTCGCCCTATCCCTTTCCGGACACGTCATCGCCTGCGGTGGTTATATGAAACAAACCGGTACAGATGATGTCGGTCGCATCCGTCATGTCTATGTCTTACCGGAAATGCGACATCACGGCGTCGGCACACAACTGCTTGAAAAAATCGTACCGGAAGCGCTGTTGACGTATTCCGAGCTTTGGCTTTACACGGATGACGCCGGTATCTTTTATGAACGATTCGGCTTTGAGCCTTATACGGCAACCAAAGTGACACATCGTCTTCTCAAGCATGCCTTTGTTCAACCATAAGTGCCTTGAATTGACATATCGGGAATTATCGATTAGTTTAAGCATATGACAAATCAAGTGGATCTATTCAAGGCATTATCGAACGAGGTACGTCTTGATATCTTACGCTGGCTCAAGGATCCCGAGACTCATTTCAATAAGCCGTCGGCCCATCTCGCGACGAATCTGTCGGACAAGGGAGGCATTTGCGTCGGAGATATCCAAGAGAAGGCGAACTTATCTCAATCGACCGTCTCCCAATATCTTGCGATGTTGCAAAAAGTCGGATTGCTCGAATCCGAACGTCACGGCAAATGGACGTATTACCGGCGAAATGAAGAAAAAATCCAAGAGCTCGCAACGTACCTCAAAGGAGAACTTTGATCCGTTCTCCTCGCCTTACATATCGACATTTCTCGATATTTAGATTCGTGAAAGGATGAATTCTGTTGAAAATCGTGTATTACGTACTCGCGTTACTTGCGGGTATCGCTTTAAGTGTCGAAGGAGCCATCTATGGTGAGCTCGGGAACTTCGTCGGAAAACTCGAAAGTAGCTTTTATAATTTCTTCGCCGGTACGATCATCATCGGACTGATCGTCCTCTTCTTCGGAAAAGGCTCACTCGGCTATACATTCCGCGCACCGAAATGGACCTTGCTCGGTGGTCTGCTCGGTAGCATCTACTTAACGATCTTGATCATCAGCATCCCGCTCGTCGGTGTCGGTCTCGCGATGATCAGTGTCATCATCGGACAGATGATTGCCAGCATGGTCATCGAACATTACGGCTGGCTCGGTAGTCCGAAACGTCCAATCAATCGTGACAAGCTGACGGCTTCAGCTTTGATGCTCGTCGCTCTATTTCTCATCTTTTAAGGAGGTTCGCTCATGAATATTCTATTACTCGGTTTTACATTACTTAGCGGTGTGATGCTGAGCGCGCAGTCATCGATCAACGGTGCCTTCAGTCAAAAGGCAGGGGCTCTGGAAAGTACGTTCCTGACATTCTTCACCGGAATGCTGATTCTCGCACTCGCCATTTTGTTCTTTGGTCAAGGAAACGTCTTACTCTTGCTCGAAGCACCACGTTGGCAACTCAGTGCCGTCCTATTCGGTGTCAGTTATCTATTCCTAACGATTCTTGCTGTCCCGCAAATCGGTGTCACGGCAGCTAGTATCGCGACCGTCATCGGTCAACTCGCAGCAGGTATGGTCATTGACCACATCGGCGCGTTCGGTGGCGTCGTCGTCCCGCTCGACGGAAAACGTATGCTCGGTCTGCTTGCGATGCTTGCTGCGCTTTACTTCGTCTATCGCGGCAACACACGCAAAGATATGTCGGCTTCATCTGATTCGATGGCATCATGACGATTGTCCTCACGATTCGTTCACGCGCTTTTCTCAGGCGAGACACAAGCCAGTCTCGACTGTCATGGACAGTCGATTCGGGTCTTGTTTGTCTCTGACAGCTCAAGATCGTGCGCTTTTTCCTGTAGAAGTCGCGTGAACAACGTGAGTCCGACTGTTTCTCATGGTCCATCAAAATAGAACAAAAAAAATCCGAAATGCCGAAGTGATGCTACTTCAGTGTTTCGGATTTTTTAAATCAGTTGATGAACGTGAAAAGTGAAATAGCTAAGACCCCTTGAGCGAGTACTTGTAACAGGAATACGATTCGGGACAAATAAATGCACTTTTTCTTCAATTGATCGGCTTATCGATAACGACTTTACCTTCTTTGTCTAATAGCGGTGTCATTCCGTTCAAACCAAGTCCACTTGTCATTAAATAATTTACACCTGTTTCAGTGTCTACGACAATTTTGATAATACCACCACTTAGGTGTTGTTTTGATTTAAGTATGAATCGTTTACTCATTATTTTGTATGACCTCTCGTTCTTTCCGATTTCCACGTAAAATCATAACTTACTGTGTGAGGATAGGTTTAACGCTTTTTTACCAAGGTGTTGCCTATCTACTTAGAACAGTCCTCACATTCCCACACGACTCCTACAGGAAAAAGCACGATTCATCGTGCTGTCAGAGACAAACAAGACCCGATTCGGCTGTCTGTGACAGCCGGCACTGGCTTGTGTCTCGCCTGAGGAAAGCGGGTAGGAAATCGTGAGGACGTCTTATCAAGTCCAGTACTTCACTGCCCCAGCTGTTGCCTCTTAAGTAAGCGCAACGCTTCCGTCGCGAGATGATGATCCGCTTCCTGAGATAGACCGGAAACGGTGATCGTACCAACGACACCGACTCCTTCAATCCGAATCGGGAACGACCCACCTGCATCCGCATAATCGGCTGGAGAAACAGCATACATCGTATGATACGAGCGATGCTTACTTTCATTATAACGACGCATGTAGAGCGAACTGTAGCCATGCCGTAAGACGACGTTCGATTTCCGGCGAATCCATTCTTCCTGATCCGGTGCCGTACCATCGAGCGCCGCGTAATATAAGCGTTGTCCGTTTCGTTTGATCTCAACGGCAATCGAAAGATTCTCTTTCATCGCCCGACCGATCAATTCATGCCCCATTCCAATCGCTTCCGTATTCGTCAGTGACGTCAAGACGAGTTCTTCCTCTTCAGCCAGCAATACCTTCAATTCTTCCATTCGTCCCATTCCTTTCGCACGAGGCGTCGTCCTTCATCACTACTGACGCGTACCGCTTCAATCAAGCGCATCGTTTTTTCAGCATCGCGTAAATTGACAGGCACTTGTCCTCCGCGAAGTCCTTCCGCCAATTGTTCGTAAAACGTGGCATAACTGCCCGGAAGTGTCGCGAGACGTTCGACGGGCTGATCCGCGATCTGGAGGTAGCCATAGGAATCCACTTCATCTTCTCCGAGTTGTGGATCAACAGGATATCCTTTCGTAAGCCGTCCTTCCTGCGGATCCATTCCGTATTTGATGTAACTGCCACGCGTTGCATGGAACTCGAAGCGTGGTGTTGGTCCTTGAATGAAGGACGTCGAACGGAGAATGACACGACGCGTTCCGTAGTGCAACGTGACGTGGAATCCGTCATCGACGATCGCTCCGTCGCGTTGTAGATAGACATCTCCTACCAACGCATCCGGTTCTCCGAACAAGGCAAGTGCTTGATCGAGTAAGTGTGAGCCGAGATCAAACAGGATGCCAGCTCCATCACCCGCTTGTTCCCGCCAACGTTCGCGAACGACCGGACGATAGCGATCGAAGCGCGACTCGATGACTTGCCAGTCACCAATCTCGTTCATCTCCATCAGCTGTTCGAGTGTCAGGAAGTCACCGTCAAAGCGACGATTTTGATAGACTGCGACTTGAACGCCATGCTGCTTCGCTAAATCTTGTAGCGCGAACGCTTCTGCAATCGTCACGACTGCTGGCTTTTCGAGTAAGACGTGTTTCTTTGCTTCAATCGCTTGTTTCGCCATTTCGAAATGCAGTGCCGTTGGTGTCGTGATGATGACGAGTTCCGTGCTGTCGTCCTGCAACGCCTCAGCAAGTGTTGCGATGACCTTCGCTTCACTGAAATGTTGCGCTACTTGGTTCGGTCGACTTGAGACGACTTGTGTCACTTCAAATGCCGATAACGCTTGTAAGAACGGGACGTGGAACGTCACCGCTGAAAAGCCGAATCCGACGAGCGTCGTTTGAATCGGGTTCATGTTGTTTCCTCCTCTGTCACGTCGAGATCGACATGATAATGATCTAGTCGTTCTTGCCACGAGGCGTCTGGTGCTTGATCCGTGACGAGGACATCGATGTGTTCCCAGTCACAGACCTTATGCAAAAAGCGTTTATTGAATTTCGTATGATCTGCGAGGACGATGACACGGGTCGCACTTCGAATCATCGCCTTCTTTACGACCGCTTCTTCGAGTTGTTCCGCAAAAAGTCCTTCTTCCGTTAATCCACACGCTCCGAGAAAGACACTGTCGACTTGATAATTCAAGATGTCGTCCGCCGTCTTGATCCCGCTCAGACTCCGTGCGTGTCGATCAAAACGACCACCTGTAACGTACAGTTCAATATCCGTTCGAGCTCCGACATAGTCTGCGATATCGAGTGAGTTCGTGATGACTTGTAGCGGATACGGCGGAAGTGCGCGCGCCATCTCAGATACCGTCGTTGCAGCGTCAAGCAACAATCGATCGTTTGTTTGGACGTGACGTGCCGCGCGTTGTCCAATCCGTCGTTTTTCCGGTTTTTCTGTCCGCTGTTCGTAGGCGAGCGTTCCACCAGCACGGACCAATCCGTTTTTGACACGGATGATTTCCCCTTCTTGTTCGAGCAGAATGACATCACGCCGTGCAGTATCTCGTGAAATCTGATATTCCTGCATCAGCTGATCGAGCGAAATTTCCGGACTCGTCTTGATCCATTCCCGCATCTGTTGCAATCGTTCCATTTGCCCCATCGATCCATGCCTCCTTTTTTCTTTATTTTAAGTTTTTTCATTAAAATACGCAATTTTAACGCAAATAGTTCTACTGAATTCGGGTAAATAATAGAGACAACTACTTTTTAGAACGGAGGAATCTGTATGCAAACGATGTTGATCACGGGCGCCTCTTCCGGTATCGGTCTTGCGACGGCGCGTCGGTTTGCAGAAGCCGGCTGGTTCGTCTACGCGGGTGTCAGGAGTCCGGAAGAGATGACTGTATCGTTACCGACACTCACCTTCTTACCGCTCGATGTGACCGATGAAACAAGCGTTAAAGCAGCAGTCCGGCAGATTGAACAGGAAGTCAATCATCTTGACGTCGTGTTCTGTAATGCCGGTCATGGTTTATTGCGTGCACTGGGACAAGCGACGAGTTATGAAATCAAGCAACTCTTCGAAACGAATGTCTTCGGTGTCATCCGGACGATTGAAGCCTGCCTCCCTTTACTCAAACAAGCACCGGGTGGTAGTCACTTACTGGCGACATCAAGCGTCAGTGGACTCGTCGGTCAACCGATGAACGAACTGTATTGTGCCAGTAAGTTTGCGATTGAAGGGCTGTTTGAAAGTCTTGCCACTTACTATAAACCGTACTTCAATATCGACGTCACCTTGATTGAACCAGCGGCTGTCGAAACGAACTTTACAGCGAATGTTCTCGATCAACTCGAACAGACAGGTGGCTTACACGAAGATGACTTCAAACCGATCATTACGGCTTATTTGCAGACGTACCGGACGCGACATGCCAATCGCCAATCGGCAGAAACTCTGGCTGAGGTGATCTTCGAGGTTGTCCATCGCGACGAACGTCCGTTACGGATCCGGACGACGGAAGCCGATGAACATTTCGTCGCCCATAAGACGCATCATGATCCGTCAGGTCTCGAAGGGATCGCCAAAATACGACGGCTGACATTAAATCTCGACTGATTCCCCTTCTTTTAAAAATTCATTCCGCCTTGTGAATGCGCGCCTACTATACTGAGACTATCTACCTAAAATCATCTAGAAGGGCGGAACGCCATGCCATCCTTATTTCTGTTTACGATTGTTTACTTGATTCCGACCTTCATCATGTTCTATATGGCGGTCGATATTTTCTTACGCAATCCATCACGTCCACAACACCGGCTGCTCAGCTTATTCACGTTCGCTTACGGGATGTTGTTCCTCGGTGAATTTTTCCGGAACGCTTCTCCGATCGAGTCGAGTCCGGCGTTCGTGACCTACTGGTTTGGGAATGCCGGTCTAATCGTTTTCAGTACATCGCTCCATTTCATCTTTCGCGTCTCGAATTTATGGAAACGGATGCCACGACTGCTCTATCCGTGGATTTTCTATCTGCCGATGGGCGTCGTGCTGACGACATACGTATTCCAGACGAACGTCATCAACAGTCAGCAATTCACGCAGGTCGGACAGTTCATCTATCCTGAATTCAACACACAATACCTAGTGACGATGACGGTCGGAAACGTCTTCCATCTTCTCGTCATCGGTCTGCTCGTGTACGCTCGGACACAGTTGAACGATGCCCGTCGCGGCATCATCAACGTCTTGCTGAGTGTCGCCGTTCTCGTTCTCGCGTGGGATATCGTCTTCGGCTACTGGTCGTTCTACGGTATCATGCCACCGTATGCTTATATGTATGGCGGTCTATTCTGGGCAGGAGCTCTTGCGATCGCGATGCGTCGGTTTGATTATCTCGCGTCCTACCAGAAGCGCTTCGCGACGCTTTATAACTTGAATCCATCTGCCATCCTCTTACTCGACCGGGAAGGACGAATCGAGAGTGCTAATCCTGCTGCTCATCAGCTATTCGAAACAGATGAGCTGACGGCGTGCACGTTTTCGACTTACTTACCGGAGAAAAAACAAGCGGATTGGATGTTACACTACATGACGCATTTTTTATCGCAACGTAAGTTCAACGAATTCGAGACGAAGATTTTAACAGCACAACAGCAAGAACGCTACGTCGTCATGGACGCTGATTTCGTCTTCATCGAACAGGAACTGCACGGGATGCTGTTGATCCGCGATATTCAGTCCTTCAAGGAAGCAGAACAGACGATTCGTTTCTTCGCCTATCATGATCCGTTGACGAAAATCGCCAATCGCCGGAGCTTTTACGAACGAGCGGCGCAAGAGTTGCTCGAGCATGATCACGTGGCGATCACCGTCGTCGATCTCGATGGATTCAAAGCAATCAACGATACGTACGGTCATCAGATCGGTGATGCTTTTTTGATCCATATCGCTCGCCTTCTTGAAAAACATGCGGAACAATATGGTTTTGCTGCCCGTGTCGGTGGAGATGAGTTTTTCTTACTCTATCGTCAACCGACCGTTGCTACGCTACATGCATATGCGACAGACCTCTTAATCTACTTGCACGACAATCCTTATCGATTTGCTGAAGAAGTCATTGAAATCCGAACGAGCATCGGACTCAGTTACTCACCGGATCATGGTGTTGACCTCGATACGTTGATTCAACATGCTGACCAAGCGATGTACCGCGTCAAACATGACGGAAAGAACGATTATTTCATTCATGATACGATAGACTCGACGCAACGATCCTAAAGGAGAGATTCCATGATTTCTGTACTGACGATTTTTTCACGCTTATTCAAGGGATTGCGCCGCGCCTTTCATCTGTCTTATTTCCGGGGACTATTGATTCTCTGCTTGTTAACGCTCGTCTCCGGTACAATCTTCTACAGCACCGAAGAAAATCTTTCAATCGTTGATGCACTTTACGTTTGTATCACGACACTAAGTACCGTCGGGCATCCGACGTTCGTTCCGACGACGACGCTCGGTAAGGTCTTTACGATGGCGTACATCACGATTGGCTGTGGGCTATTTTTAACACTGATCGCCACGTTATCTTACGTTCTGATTAAACAACCGGACGATGAATAGGGGGAACGACTTATGCGCCAAGCTGCCATCCAAAATAATTTTGATTGGTGTCGCCTCGTCTGTGAGTTAGCGGGCTGTCAGGTGACGGAAACCGAGGCGACCTGGCTTGCTCAAGGCATCGTACCAAGCTATTATCCAGAACTGATGGTCCGACTGCCTCATCAGCGAATTGGAGCTACAGATATTTACAGCATCAAGGACTGCACGGCGAGCTATGATTTCTCGAGTGCCGGCCTCAGTCATCTGTTTACAGCGGAATGGATGACACGACCTGCCATACTTGATCGTCGTGCCCTTCCTGTTGATTGGTCCGTCGTGACGGATCCGGTTCAGTTCGCCCGCTTCCAAGCCATCCAAGCGACAGCGGAATTACCAGATACCCTCTGGCAACACCCCGACGTCCGGTTCTTCTATTCCGAAGCCCAACAAGCGAGTTGCATCGCCTATTCGAACCAGATGACGACTGGTTTAACATACGTCAGTTCTGATTATCTTGACGAACGATTGTGGGATGACGTTGCGCGCTTGAGTTCAGCACACTTCCCCGGTCAACCGCTTGTCGGGTATGAATATGGTGATCATTTGATCACGGCGCTCGAAGCTGGCTTTGACGACGTTGGTCCACTCGCCGTTTGGATTCGCACGACAGATGATCACGCATGAAAAAAACCGAACTGATTCGCCTTCGCCAAGAAGAAGGAAATCGGTTCGGTTTTTTTACATCAAGCGACTAATGAATGCGGTCGCGATTCCGAAGTAGACAAGGAGTGATAAGATATCGTTTAAGGTCGTGATCAGTGGTCCGGATGCAATCGCCGGGTCAATCTTTAAGCGATGTAAGATGAGCGGAATGATCGTTCCAGCTAACGTTCCGAAAATCAACGTAATGACGAGCGAACTTCCGACGACAAGACCTAAGACGGCACTACCTTGCCAGACGTAGGCAATGATCGCGATTAAGATACCACAAATGACACCAATGATTAGACCGACCCAAAGTTCTCTCAGAATCAACCGAGTCGCGACCCGCTTATCGACTTCACGAGTGATCAATCCCCGAACGACGACCGCCAGTGATTGGGTGCCGGTGTTTCCGGTCATTCCAGCGATCATCGGCATGAAGAAGGCGAGCGCGACGACTTTTGAGAGCGTCTCTTCGAACTGACTGATGATTGATCCGGAGACGAGCCCGATGAACAGTAGCAAGACGAGCCACGGTAAACGACGGGTCGCAGCAATCCACGGCTTCGTCTCGAAATCAATTGATTTACCGGACGCCGAGAGTTTCTCGATGTCTTCGTTCGCTTCTTCCCGTAAGACGTCAAGCGCATCATCGACCGTGATCAGTCCGACGAGAATGTCGCCCTCGACGACGGGTAACGAGACAAGATCATAGCGTTCGAACAGTTGCGCGACTTCTTCCTGATCGGTCTCCGCCGCGACCCGAATCACCTTCGTCTCCATGACGTCACTGATCCGTTCCGTATTTTCAGCTAAGATGACATCCCGGTATGAGATGACACCAACGAGTTCACTGAGTTGATTGACGACGTAGACGTAGTTGATCGTCTCCGAGTATTCGATGTAGTCGCGCATCTTCTCGACCGTCTCACCGACCGTGAAATCTTCTCCGACCCAGATGAACCGGTTCGTCATCAAGCGCCCTGCCGTTTCCGGTGGATACGTCAAGAGATTGCGGACGATCAGAGCCTCGTCCGTCCGCATGCTGCCAAGCAAGCGGTCGGTCTCTTCCGGTCCCAGTTCCTCAAGTACATCCGCGACATCATCGTTCTCCATTAAATCGAGGACGTGCCCGGCACGCTCGACGTCTAAACGACGTAAGACGGCGAGACGTTGCTCCCCTTCGAGCTCCTCAAGTACATCCGCCAATCGCTCGTGATCCAGATAGTCGAGGAGTCGTGCCTGATCGTCTTCGCCCAACTCTTCATACACTTGCGCGATATCATACGGATAGACCTCTTCGATGATTTGCTGTGCTTGCTCCCGTTTTTCTTTCGCGAGAGCATCGAGCAATAGCCACTTCCATTGTTGTTCTGCTGTCTGACGCAATCTCCTCACCCCCTGTATTCTGCCTTTTCATCTTAGCACGAGTTGATTCGCGATCGATATCGAAAAACAGTTGACATCTGTTTCCTATGGCTTTAAAGTTTGCCTTAAGGAAACATTATTTGTAGACCGAATCTTTTCCAGTGATTGGAGTTAAAATTTTTATCTTATTTTTTGCCCTAAGGAAACTTTCCTTCTATATACCACAAAATCAAAGGAGTGATTATTCATGTACGCCCTTGACGTTGATCGTCTCACTGTCTCTTATTTTGATACCCATGCACTCGACGGAGTGTCCGTTCGTCTCCCGGTCGCTTCGTTGATTGGCATCATCGGACCGAACGGCGCTGGTAAATCCACATTCTTAAAAGCCGTCCTCGGTTTGATCCCGGCTCGCATCGAGCAGTTACGCGTGCTTGACCAATCACTCGAAGACGTTCGGTCACGCGTCGCTTACGTACCGCAACGAAGTGCAATTGATTGGGACTTCCCGGTTCGTGTGCAGGACGTCGTGCTGATGGGCTGTTATCCGAAGCTCAGCTTATTCAAACGACCATCGAAAGCACAAAAAGTGTTCGCCATGGAGTGTCTCGAGCGCGTCGGTATGTCTGATCATGCCGAACGCCAAATCGGTGAACTGTCAGGCGGACAGCAACAACGGGTCTTTCTGGCGCGTGCCCTTGCCCAAGAAGCAGAGCTACTATTGCTGGACGAACCGTTCGTCGGCATCGATGTTGCGAGTGAGCAGATGATCATCGAACTCTTACGGACCCTCCGAGCCGAAGGACGGACGATCGTCGTCGTCCACCATGATTTGCATAAAGCAGAGGACTACTTCGACACATTGATGCTGTTGAACAAACAATTGATCGCTGTCGGTCCACCGGCTGATATCTTGACGCCGGAATGGCTCGAACCAGCGTATGGCTTACCCCTATTCGAACGACGCAAGGAGGGACAAGGATGACGTTCATCGAGGCATTACTTCAGTATGAGTTCTTACAAAAAGCGATGATCACCGCCATCATGGTCGGCATCATCTGTGGTGTGATCGGCTGTTTCATCATCCTTCGCGGGATGTCGTTGATGGGGGATGCAATCTCGCACGCCGTTTTACCCGGTGTTGCGATTTCCTACCTACTCGGGATCAACTTCCTGATCGGTGCTGTCGTGACGGGTCTCGTGACAGCGCTCGGAATCGGTTTCGTTAGCCAGAACAGTCGCATCAAGAACGATACGGCAATCGGAATCATGTTCACATCCGCCTTCGCCCTCGGGATCATCCTGATCTCGTTCTTGCGTAGCAGTAGTGATCTCTATCACATTCTGTTTGGTAACGTCCTCGCGGTCCGTCCGAGCGACATGTGGATGACCGTCATCATCGGATTGATCGTCCTCGGTGGAATCTTCTTGTTCTACAAAGAGTTGCTGATCAGCTCGTTTGATCCGACGATGGCGCAAGCCTATGGACTATCGACGCGTTGGATTCATTACGGACTGATGACGTTACTAACACTCGTCACCGTCGCTTCACTTCAGACCGTCGGCATCATCCTCGTCGTCGCGATGCTGATCACACCAGCAGCGACCGCGTATTTACTGACGAACCGCCTCTCACGGATGCTGTTCCTAGCGGCAGGATTCGGTACGCTGTCCGCCATCGTCGGACTGTATTTCAGCTTCACCTATAATCTATCTTCCGGTGCGTCGATCGTCCTCGTCGCGACGACGTTGTTCGCACTCGTCTTCGTCTTCTCACCACGTCACGGTCTGATGCGTCACCGGAAACGAAAGGAGTCTACTGTATGAAAGTAAAACTTTTTCTGTTCGTCCTCCTCAGCACGGTCTTACTTGCTGCTTGTTCGACACCAGCAGAAGATAACGGGAAGCTGAAGGTCGTTGCGACGTATTCGATTCTCGCTGACCTCGCACGTGAGGTCGGTGGTGAACATGTCGATGTCCACAGCATGGTCAAGATCGGGGCAAACCCGCACGAGTATGATCCACTTCCGGCAGACGTACAAGCGATGGCAGATGCTGACGTCGTCTTCTACAACGGGTTGAACCTGGAAGCCGGCGGTGCGTGGTTCGATAAACTCCGGGCAACGACTGGCAAAGACGCGTCTGACGCGCCAGTCTATCGTTTAAGCAAAGGCGTCGAACCGAAATACCTGACGACGAAGGGCAAAGAATCGGAGACTGATCCGCATGCGTGGCTCGATATAAGCAATGGGATTCGCTACGTCGAAAACGTCAAGCAGGCATTAATCAAGGAAGATCCGAAGCACAAAGCCGACTACGAAAAAAATGCCGATGCCTATATCAAAAAATTGCAGACGCTTGATCAGGAAGCGAAAAAGCAGTTTGCCGCTATTCCGAAAGCAGAACGTCATCTCGTCACGAGCGAAGGAGCCTTCAAATACTTCGGAACTGCCTATGACGTCAAAGCGGATTATATTTGGGAGATCAACTCAGATAATCAAGGGACTCCGGCTCAAGTCCGCCGGATCGTCGATACGATCAAGGAGCAAGATATCCCTGTCCTGTTCGTCGAAACGAGCGTCGATCGGCGGAGCATGGAAACCGTCTCAAGGGAGACTGGTGTTCCGATCGGTGGTACTCTCTTCACTGACTCACTCGGTGCACCGGGTAAGGATGGCGACACCTACTACAGCATGATGCAAGCAAACATCGAGACGATCACGGAAGCACTCGCCAAGTAAGCGTCAACAAATCGTCACGCCTTCTGGATACGTCTTTCCTTATAATGAAGGCAAGACGATGAAAGAGAGGCACATTATGCAAACACGACTATATCGTTACGCCTTTCCCCTCAGTATCAGCCTGTTGCTCGCTGCATGCGGAACAGCTGATCAAACGGGTGCTCCGAAGACAGAACAAACGAATCACGGAGATCATGCTGACCATGCCAGCCACGGTGTTGGTGATCAACTCGAGAAGACCGCGGGACCAGACACGTTACCCGCTTTTCTGAACGAACAGGATGAGTCGATCCAGACGATTTACCGCTCCGTCGCTAAACATCCTGATCTCTTGAAGAAGATGCCTTGTTATTGTGGTTGCGGTGAATCTGCTGGTCATACAAGCAACTATGACTGCTTCATCGAAGAGCAGACTGCTAGTTCCACGACCTGGACGACGCACGGCATCACGTGCGGCACGTGTCTCGATATCGCAGCACAGTCAATTGTCGCTTATCAAAAAGGTAGCTCCGTCAAGAAAATCCGGACTGCCATCGATCAAGCTTATAAAAAGACCGGTGTCACACCGACGCCAACGCCAGCACTTTAATAAACAGTCCGCCCTCCTCGCGATGAACGTAAGGAAAGGCGGACTGCTTTTTCATGTTCCGTTTTTCTGTCTCATGTGGAGCGCTCTTGACTTCTAGCACGCAAAACGAGCGGTCGACCCGACAACAGCTCATCCAGTTGATAGTACGTATGCGCCCGAATCGGTCGATCCGTTCGTGGCAGATGACGGAGCTCGTATGCCACTTCGAGTAAGTAAAATTTGTATTCCTCCCCTTCATCAAAACCGAAGCTCGCGCGACGTTCTTCGATATACGCTAGGACACGCTCCTGTTGCGAGAACGAGAGCCGCTGGACTTGTGGGGCGAGTGCCTCGTGCGGAGAGAGCACGATTTCCCGCTCCGTGCGATACAGTCGATGCATGACGCCACCACTTTGACGTAAGGCAATCAAACGCGCGGGTCTATACGGACGGGGGTGCGGGTGGGCATGGACGAGGTAACGTTCAATCGTGACTTGAGTCGGTCCTGCCGGTAGAGAGATGACGTCATACATACAAAATCGCTCCTTCTCGAAATTGATAGCTACTCTCATATGCTACCATATCTATCCAGCATTCTTTCGTTGACGACAGAAGGGGAATCCGTTTTCAAAGTTTCGCAACTGGTTTTAAGACGAAGCGAGCGTGGAACAGATGGAGAGAAACGATTCCTATCTGGAAAGGATGATTGTCGATGTCGAATATGTCCGCCGTCGGTTTCCACCGACACTTACCACTGACGGAACACGAAAGTCTGATTGACCTGGAACTACCACGCCCGGAAGCAACGGGACACGATCTCTTAGTTGAGATCAAAGCTGTCTCCGTCAACCCGGTCGATACGAAAGTCCGTGCTCACGGGAAAGACGAAGACGCCCCGAAGGTTATCGGTTACGATGCAGCCGGAGTCGTCGTTGAAGTCGGCGATGATGCCTCCCTCTTCCAAGTCGGTGATGAAGTTTATTACGCCGGTGCAATCCAGCGCCCCGGTTCAAACAGTGACTTCCAACTCGTCGATGAACGCATCGTCGCTAAAAAACCGGAACGGTTGACCTTTAGCGAAGCAGCTGCTCTGCCATTAACGACGCTGACTGCCTATGAAGCATTGACTGATCGTCTCGGATTGACGTTTGATGCTAAGTCGAACCTCGAGAAGACGATCCTCATTATCGGAGCCGCTGGGGGTGTCGGTTCAATCGCGACGCAACTCGCGAATCATGCTGGATTGACCGTCATCGGAACGGCGTCACGCGACGAGACGATTGATTGGGCGAAAGAACACGGTGCACATCATACGATCAATCACCATGAGGCATTCCGTCCACAGCTCGAAGCACTCGGTTATCAGTACGTCGACTACATTTTCTGCTTGAATGCGACAGACCAACATTTCGAGACGATGGTCGATGTGATTGCACCGCAAGGGAAAATCTGCAGCATCGTCGAGACAGACCAAAAACTCGATTTGAGTGCACTTCAACAAAAGAGTGCAACGTTCGTCTGGGAGTTCATGTTCACCCGTCCGCTGTTTAAGACAGAGGACATGATTCGTCAACATGAAATCCTAACACAAGTCGCAGCTTGGATTGAAGAGCATACGCTCGAGACGACTGTGACACAGACATTGATCGGCATGAACGCCGAAAATCTAAAAGAAGCACATCGTCTCGTCGAGAGCGGAAAAACGATTGGGAAAATCGTCGTCGAACATCATTAAATGAATTAAAACAGGACGGGACTAGACTCCCATCCTGTTTTTTGTCGTTCTTTGTGAACATGAATCTCTTACTTTGAAGATATTTTAAGCATTATGACTATATTTATCCGTCTAAAAAATGTACGATTACGGTAACAAATATTCCAACGTAATACATCTAATCGACGCTTTCCACACATACACAAAGGAGCATCCATAATCCATATGCGAAAATGGTTCAATCAAAAGATCAGCCGACAGATCATGTCTTCGTTTTACCTGATTCTCATTGCCCTATCCATCTCATCCATCACCGCCTATTTTTATACGAATCATCAGGTCGCACAGGCGAAACAAGAACTCGATGCGATTAGTGTGCGCGAAGACCGGGCGACAAAACTTTGGGATGATTGGCAGTCCCTCCAGTACGAAATGCGCGGTTATATCGTCTTCGGAGATGACGCGGTACTTGACGTCATCGATGAGAAAAAAGCGTCACTTGAACAACAGACCGCTTGGTTCGAGAAAAATCGTCTGTACAAAGCCGATGAAGTCTATGCGTCGGATATTCGGTCGCTCTATAATTCCTACGCGAACTTCGTGATGCCAAGCTTGATTAAATACGTCCAAGCGAAACAAGCTGGGACGATCGACGAAACGTTTTTGCAGATGCCGAGTCTGAAGGCGATGATGCCTGAAGCACCACGCGATCCCAATCGGAAATTCAAGATGAATGCCTCGAACAGTGAGACGATGCGTAAAAGCGTCAACACGATGGAGAGTACATTCACAAGCTACCGAAGTAGTCTCCGCGCGAAAGAACTCGGTGCGAAAGAGCAACTCGTCACGCAGACGAAGTATGCGGAGTGGATCTGGCTCGTCAATCTACTCGTTCTGTTCCTTGTCATCTTGTTGATCGTCCGCCCGTTCATCGAACGGACGACGCGACAAATTCATCTCCTCAGCAAGGAAAGTAAACTGCTTGCGAGTGGTGAACATACGTTACCATTGATTCCACTCAACCGTGCCGATGAAATTGGAGAACTGAGTAAATCATTCCATCAAATGGCGACCGCGTTGATCGAAAACAAACACCAATTGATGTCAACGAACGTCAATTTGGAAGATGCCTTGAAATTGACGCAACGGAACGAATCCCACTTGCGTCTACGGAACCAATTGACGGAAACACTCGCATCACGTGATAGCATCAGCGCTTACCCTGCGGTCATCCAAAAGATGGTCGAGATTACGAATGCGACGCAAGGTGCCTTGATTTTCAAGGATGGTACGAAAGTGATCGACATCGTCTTTTATCCAAAGACGAATCTCGCGACCGAAGACTGGATGCCGACGATCGAACCTTTACTACGTGAAGCACGACAGGATAAACGACCGCATACACAATTCGAACACGAAGTCGCACGCGCCGTCACACCGGTTCTGGATCCGAGTCAAAACGAGATCATCGCCTATATTTTCTTATCTCGTGATCAAGCTCCGTTTGATCGTTACGAGCAGGAAGAATTAGCTGCCTTTGCGCGACAACTGGCATTGTCGCTCCTACGGATGCGGACGTTTGATGAGATTGAACGCGAACGAGAGAAAACGGCGCGACTGCTGAACTCGATTCGTGAATCGATCGTGTATATCGAACCAGACGGTGACATTCAGTTGATCAACCGACCGCTCCTCGATCTGTTTGATCATCCAATTGATGAGAGCATCGATGAGAACGGACTGATGAACATCACACCGTCTGTCGTTCAACTCAAACATCGCGTGGATCAACTACCGGAATTCGAACGTTACTTGAAAAAGACATTCGTTCAGCGGGAAATCGGCGAAGGGATCACCTTCTCGATTGATCACGAGCGCCGCTTCATCAAGACATACTCAGAGAGTATCCATTATGGCGGACAGTTCCGCGGCATTCTGCTCGTTTTACGTGACGTGACGAACGAAGTCGAAATTGACCGGATCAAAAACGAACTCGTCTCGACGATTTCTCATGAACTCCGGACACCGCTCTCGTCGATCTATGGCTTTACTGAACTGATGATCCAACGAGATTTACCTCCGAAACGCCAGAAGAAGTATTTAGAGGCTGTCCACTCGGAAACAGAACGTTTATCGCTGTTGATCAACGACTTCCTCGACTTGCAACGAATGGAAGCGAACCGTCAGGAATACGAGATGGCGCCATTCGATATCGTTGCGATGATTCGCGATTTGAAACAGTTGCACAGCCTGTCGTCGTCATCACACGCGATTCAGATTTCACGAAACGTCGAACCGTTGATCGTCGAAGGAGATGCGAAGAAGATTCGCCAACTGTTCAGTAACTTGATCAACAATGCAATCAAATACTCACCGGCTGGTGGGACGATCCAGATTCAGCTGACGCGACAAGAGACACGCGTCACGGTTGCGATTCAAGATAACGGAATCGGGATCCCTGCTTCCGCAATGAGTAATCTATTCCAAAAATTCTATCGCGTCGACAACTCGGATACCCGCCAAATCGGTGGTACCGGACTTGGACTCTCGATCTGTCGCGAAATTGCCCGAGGACACGACGGAGAGATTCACGTCGAATCGATTGAAGGACAAGGATCGACATTCACGGTCGAACTACCGCTTACGCAAACGACATGATGCATACGAAAAAGCGCCGGAATGCGAATCAGCATTCCGGCGCTTTTTGAGTTAGGTAATGTTATGAGTTGAGACGGCTTGCCACTTCAACCGTCCGTTTCGCTTGATGGCGTACAGCCGGTTCGACCGATTCGACCATGTTGCCGTCTTGGTCGACAGTGACTGATGTACCATATGGATTTCCGCCGGCTGCGAACAAGACAGGATCCGAATAACCTGGTGCCGCAACGATCGCACCCCAGTGGAACATCGTCGTATAGACTGCGAGAACAGTCGCTTCCTGACCGCCATGCGGATTCTGTGCCGACGACATCGCACTGACGACTTTATTGACGAGTTTGCCTTGTGCCCACAGTCCGCCTGTCGTGTCGAGGAACTGTTGGAATTGACCCGGAACATGACCGTAACGTGTTGGGACACTGAAGATGATTGCATCTGCCCAGTCGAGTAGATCTGGTGTCGCTTCTTCAATATCACGTGTGGCATCCGCATGCTTTTGCCACAACGGGTTCGAAGCGATCGCTTCTGCTGGTGCTGTCTCCTTAATTTTCGCAAGGCGGACTTCTGCTCCTGCTGCTTCTCCCGCTTCTTTTGCCCATGAGGCAAGTTGATGGTTCGTTCCGGTTGCGCTGTAATAGATGACCGCTAGTTTCACGTTTGACATGACTTCGCTCCTTTTTTAAAAGACAGTGACGGACAATGAACGTACACGCTTTCTATTCCCGCTTTCCAAGCAAATTAACGTCAATTGTTTGAATTCAAGAGAAAATATAGACCTATTTTCGACTACATCATGGAACGAGCTCACATGGCTGTCCACATCTGAGCGTTCCACCATCAAATGTTTAGGGTAAAGACTGTGTGACGACACACGTAAGGAGTACTGACCATGGCAATTCGCTACACCCTTTATCTGTTACTCGGCATGCTGAAGTTCATGCTGTTTAGTTATTTTACAAAAACTGACCTTTCGCTCCATTTAACACTGATGAACCTTGCCGGTATGCTGATCCTGTCGAGCTGGACGTTACTGATCCCGTGGAATAAACGCCGCTGGGTCTGGCTCGGTCTACTGCTGGCGCACAGTTTTCTACTTGCTTCCGACATGTGGTACTACCGTTACTTCGAGGACTTCCTCTCTGTCTCGCTCCTCTCACAGATGACGCAGATGAGTGACGTCAGTAGCGGCTTCACCGCTTTGATCGTACCGCAAGACTTCCTTTTGTTCGCCGATAGTTTGATTTTCGTCCTACTGCTCTTTATTTTCCGCAAACGACCGGAAGTGACGACGGCAAAAGCACGCCGCCGGACGTCTGGAATCCTTGCAGTCAGTGGCATCATTTTGTCTGCCTCACTGCTGACCTACCGGACGCTAACGGAAGATCGTCAACCGACGGCAACGATCTCCGATATGCGTGACTATTACCTATTCGGCTTTTGGGGTTATCACGGGTGGGATGTGTTCAAAGGCGTGACCGGACGACCGAGTGACGGACTGACGGCACAGGAGCAACAGCGCATCAATCAAAAGGAACAGACGAATCCGACGGGTCCGAAGCAAACACCGAATATCATTCTGGTGCAGCTCGAGTCGTTCCAAGCTTCAGTCATCGACCAAACCATCAACGGCGAAGAAGTGACGCCGAACCTGAATCAGTTGAAAAAGGAATCGCTCTACTTCTCGTCGCTCTACCACCAGACGCATGAAGGACGAACTTCGGACGCCGAGTTCATTACGAACACCTCACTTTATCCATTAAAATCAGGCTCCGTCTATACGCAATACCCGACGAATGAATTCGAGCCGCTCCCTGCATTACTTGAGAAAAACGGATACGATACGGCAGCGATGCATGCCTACGAAAAAGGTTTTTGGAATCGTGACGATGTCTACAAGAACATCGGTTTTAAGCACTTCTTCAGCCAAAAGGATTATTCAAAAGAGAAGAAAATCGGAATGGCGCTGAACGATCAGCAGTTCTTCCTCGAATCGATTGATCACATGGAGACGCTGCAAGAACCGTTCTTCTCGTTTTTAGTTGCGTTGACGAGTCATACTCCGTATGAGATCGACAAGGAAGACCAGACGCTTGATCTGTCCGGTTATGAGGATCCAATGCTGAAACGATATTATCAGACTGTCCATTACGTCGATACCGGTATCGGGAAGATGATTGACGAATTGAAACAACGGGATCTTTGGGATCAATCCCTCGTCATCTTTTATGGCGATCACGATAGCGGACTCGTCAATGAAGACAGTGAGATGCGCAAAAAAGCGGATGTCTCGTCTCCGGTTGCTGCCTTTGAACTCGAGCGCCGCATCCCGCTCTTCATCAAAAAACCCGACCAGCAAACCGGTCGGATCATGAAAGAGAATGGCGGACAAATTGATATCGCACCAACGATCATTGACTTATTGAATCTCAAGACGTCCTATATGATGGGACAATCCCTCGTCGACGACAAACCGAATCTGACGGGCTTCCGCGATGGTTCGTTCCGCTACAAGGACTATTACTATGAAGCGGATTTGACGAAAGCCTCCGGTGAAGGCACCTGTTATGACGTGTCGACTGAGAAAAAAACCGAGATGAAGCTCTGTCGCAATCAGGTGAAAGATGTGAGCGAACAATTAAAGATATCGGATAAGATTATTGAAGAGAATGAGCTGAAGTAATCGCATCGTGTCTAATTTTCTAAAAAGCCAACAAGCCTGACTTTTTTCACGTCTCTTGAGGAGTCAAGCTTGTTGGTCTATTTGTGTTTCATTATTAATCTTCAAGTCTTTTTAAATTGCTTCTAGTGCAAACTGAATCAATTGATACGAGAGCCAAAACATCAAACAACCGATTCCAAAATCTAATACTTTCCAAGCCATCGGTTTTTTAAATACAGGCATTAACCATCTCGCCCCGTATCCTAAACCAAAAAACCAGACAAAGGAGGCAATCAAAGCTCCGATCAAGAAATTGACTTTTTGATCAAATGTCAAAGTCCCAGCTATACCACCGATGATGACGACCGTATCTAAATACACATGTGGATTTAAAAGTGTAATCGCTAATGTGAGTAAGATTGTTTTGGGAATGGTCATGACTTTAGGAGCTGTTGAAACATCCATTGTGTGTGATGACGAAAATGCACTACGAAAAGATTTGAATCCGTATAGGAGTAGAAATAGTCCTCCAACACTCGCAAGACCAACATTTGCAAACGTATTATTCTTAATGACGGTACCAATCCCTAGTACGCCCATGCACATCAACAACACATCGCATAAAAAACAAACTAGCGCTACCCAGAAAATATTATTCCTTAATAAGCCTTGTTTAAGGACAAAAGCGTTTTGAGCACCGATTGCGACGATAAGCGTACCTGATGTTACTATGCCTTTTAAAATTTCATTCACTTGACGTCTCCTCTTTCATTATCTTTATTTCTAAACTGATGAGTGGTGCTTATGTAATTCTTTCAACTATTAAGTATACTATCGTAAATAAAAAGTACCGAACCCTATTTATTAGGATTCGGTACTTACAGATGAAATAGCTTACATCATTCCGCCCATTCCACCCATGCCGCCCATATCAGGCATTGCAGGAGCAGATCCAGCTGGTTCTGGTTTATCGGCGATGACGGCTTCCGTCGTCAAGAACATCGCTGAAACGGACGCTGCGTTTTGAAGTGCTGAACGCGTTACTTTCGCTGGATCGACGATTCCTGTCTCGATCATGTCGACATACTCGTCCGTTGCCGCATTGTAGCCCATTCCTGGCGCTTCATGCTTGAGACGCTCGACGATGACCGAACCTTCTTGACCTGCGTTTTCCGCGATTTGACGAAGCGGTGCTTCAAGTGCACGAAGAACGATGTTGACACCTGTTGCTTCGTCACCTGTTGAGACCGACAGAATCGATTCGACGGCTTTCGTGACGTGAATGAGAGCTGTTCCCCCACCTGCTACGATTCCTTCTTCGACGGCTGCGCGTGTCGCGTTGAGCGCATCTTCAATCCGGAGCTTACGTTCTTTGAGTTCTGTCTCGGTTGCTGCCCCGACTTTGACGACTGCTACGCCGCCTGCGAGTTTCGCAAGACGCTCTTGTAATTTCTCACGGTCGAAGTCGCTTGTCGTCTCTTCGATTTGCGCACGGATCGTACCGACACGTGCTTCGATCGAATCCCCGTGTCCGTGACCTTCGACGATTGTCGTGTTGTCTTTTGAGACGACGACTTTCGACGCGCGACCAAGTTGCGTGATTTGTGTTTCTTTCAGATCAAGACCGAGGTCTTCTGTGATCAATTCTGCACCTGTGACGATCGAGATATCCTCAAGCATCGCTTTCCGGCGGTCACCGAAGCCTGGTGCTTTGACTGCTACCGCGTTGAACGTACCACGGAGTTTGTTGACGACGAGTGTCGCAAGTGCTTCGCCTTCAACGTCTTCTGCGATAATAAGGAGTGGTTTGTTTTGTTGAACGACTTGCTCGAGGACCGGAAGAATCTCTTGGATGTTTGAGATCTTTTTGTCCGTGACGAGGATGTATGGGTTCTCAAGGACCGCTTCCATCTTGTCTGAATCCGTGATCATGTATGGTGACGCGTAACCACGGTCGAACTGCATCCCTTCGACGACGTCGAGTTCTGTCGTGAAGCCGCGTGATTCTTCGATCGTGATGACACCATCTTGACCGACACGTTCCATCGCTTCTGCGATCAATTGACCAACTTCTTCGTCTGCTGCTGAGATCGCTGCGACTTGGGCGATTGCTTCTTTACCCTCAATCGGTTTAGCGATCGTGTGCAGCTCTTCAACGGCACGACGGACTGCTTTTTCGATTCCTTTACGAATGACCATCGGGTTTGCGCCCGCTGTGACGTTTTTAAGACCTTCGCGAATCATCGCTTGTGCTAGGACTGTCGCTGTTGTCGTACCATCCCCTGCGATCTCATTCGTTTTCGAGGCAACTTCTGCGACGAGTTTTGCACCCATGTTCTCGAAGTGATCTTCGAGTTCGATTTCTTTTGCGATCGTTACACCATCATTCGTGATGAGCGGTGAACCGAACTTCCGCTCGAGGACGACGTTGCGTCCTTTTGGTCCGATCGTGACTTTGACTGCATCCGCTAATGCGTCGACCCCGCGGAGCATTGCCCGACGTGCTTCTTCACTGAATAAAATCTCTTTTGCCATGACTGAAATCCCCCTTATAGATGATTGACTGAATTACTCGGCTACTGCCAAAATATCGCTTTCGCGTAAAATTAAGTATTCATTGCCGTCGACTTTGACTTCCGAACCGGCATATTGTGCATAGATGACGTGATCTCCGACACTCACTTCAAGTGGTACACGTACGCCTTGCTCTGTCACACGGCCTGTACCGACAGCGACGACTTTACCCTCTTGTGGTTTTTCTTTCGCTGACCCAGGAAGAACGATTCCTCCGAGTGTTGTTTCTTCTTTTTTAACGACTTCGATCACGATGCGATCACCAAGTGGTTTTAACATGCGAAACATCCTCCTTGAAAATGACTGTTTTTTAGCACTCACTTTAGTTGAGTGCTAACATATTTTTATCTTATACGCTTTCTCTTCTGAATTCAAGCCTGAACCTTTATCCGTTTTCCCGAAATCGACACCTTTGAATCATCGTCAATCGTGCGCCAAGACCGTTTGTTTGTTACAATCGGGACAGTACCTTCATTACAAAGGAGTTGTGTCCTGTACGATGAAAAATCCAATCAGTCTGCCTTTCCTGATGGCGGAGAAGTGGCAAAAGCGTCATGTCATCCCGATCATCATCTATCTGATCGTCCAATTGGTTCCGGGTTCGTTCCAGTATTTCCTTCCGAAGAACGTCATTGCTGACGTCGCCGGTTGGTGGCTTGCGATCGGCTTTACGGTCGCCGTCATCGTCTCCTACTACTGTCTGCGTCCCGATTGGCAGAAGTGGAAGGCAGAGGGACGTCAAACCGATCCGATGGATACGTTGAAATGGATCGGAATCGGGATCGTGCTCTTGTATGCGCTCTTGATCAGCGTCAATTTGATTGATGCCTGGATGGCAGGCGGGATCGAAAATGTCGCGAAATCGCAAAATACGGATCAGATCATCCAAGCGATCCAAGTCATCCCACTCCTGCAAGTCATGGTCGTCTTGCTTGGACCGATCATGGAAGAGTTCTTGTTCCGGCATATCCTGTTCGGCAATCTCTCATCGAAGCTCGGTTTCTTCTTCAGCTTCATCTTGACGGGTGCCTTGTTCGGACTGATTCACCAAGACAACAAATTTTTAATCTATGTCGCGATGAGTTTCGTCTTCTCGCTCGTCTTCGTCAAGACGCGCCGGATCATTGCTCCGATCGCCATCCATGTCTTTAACAACGGAATCGTCGTACTCGCCATCTACGCGATGTCTTAATTTACGAAAGGTCGTGTTTTCATGCGTCAAAGCTCGAACTTCATGGCAGTGTTCTATGCCATATTCGGTATTCTCTTCATGTTCCTTGCTTACAACAATTCAGTCGAGGCAGGAACGGTCTTTAACTTCTGGACGATCCTGTTGACGTTGTTCGCTGCGATCGACTTCTACCGTCTCTACTTGATCTTCCGCTTCCGCGCAGCAGCAAAGAAGATGATCAAGAAGGAACAGGACAAAAAGAACGACAAGCAATAAAAAAACGAGATTTCCGTCAGGCGGAAATCTCGTTTTTTGGTTTATTCTTTCGCTTGACCCTTGCGGTAGGAATCGATGATCGTCTTCGCCACATCGAGACTCAACCGTTCATCTAAGACCAAGTTCTTGATCATATTGACGAATTCGACATCTTCCTGCTGCACCGAATCAATCCGCTCGATCAACTGGTTCAACTTCGCCCGGACGGTCGGGTAGGATACTTGATAGGCAGTTGCCATATCCTTCAACGAACCAGAGCTCAAGACGAACTTCCGGATGAACTCGAGATGTTCCTGTTCGAGTGCCAGTACCCAAGCGGGCACGTCTTGTCGTTCCATCGTGTTCCCTCACTTCTCTTACAGATTTTACAAACGGGAAAGCCCATATCGGGCATAGCCAGCCTTTAGGCATGGGATGAAAGTGAGTTCGGATGTTTTTCCATCCGACGTTCGGGTATATCTATCCCATAGACAAGTACAAGTCTCTAAAACACCTGCGTCCATCGCCCCTTGAAAATCGTATACGGTTCGGTCATGAAAACATGTGACCGGTAAAACGATGCCTGTCGTCATGCAAAAGACGCTAAAACATCAGATGGACACACCTGCAACGACCTGTGGTGGATGGTAACAGTCCACCAGCCTGAGAACCTATACGGTCTGTCTCAGGAGGGGTGATGGCACACCCTTATCTGAAGGCTTGAGCAAAACAGAAATGGACTGCGCTCACATAAGCACTTCAGAATCCCACGGTTTTAATCGTGGGAGTGTCAAAAATCTTGAATCTCCATTCGTTCTTTTTCACGCTTTAGTTGCTTGCGGCGCGAGTCGACGCCCATCTCAGCCATTGAGATCATCATGGACAACCCCACACACGTACCGATTCGGATCACTGACTCCCGATCCGATGTGTGTGGTCCTGTTCCGTAATACCAGTAAATTCCGAGGCCGATAATGATGGCTGGAATGATGAGACTCCAGACTCTCCCACGCCTTGCTAAGTAAAATTGTAAGATACAGACTGCGACAATACCAATGACGATTCCTACCGTTTCCATCCTATCGCCTCTCCCCTATGATTATATAAATAATATTAACTTTATAATTAATAATATTCAACATTATTTTAACTATAATCAAAAATTAGAAGTCTTCTTTAAAAACAATCGACTTTAATCTATTTTCAAGGACGAAAAAAAGGAAGGACTGACGATTCAGTCCTTCCTTATATTTACGACAATCATGCACTGCGGACGTCGTCTTTTTTACCTTCGGTCGACATGAATGTCTCGAGTTGGTCTTCGTCCAGAACACCTTCCCACTTCGCGATGACGAGTGAAGCGAGCGTGTTTCCTGTGACGTTGACGACCGAGCGCATCATATCCATGATTCGGTCAATCCCCGCGATGAAGGCAAGTCCTTCTGCCGGGATACCGACCGTACCGAGTGTTGCGAGTAAAACGACGAAGGAGACGCCAGGAACGGCAGCCATCCCTTTTGATGTCAGCATTAAGAGAAGACAAGCGTCAGCTGTGTTCCGATCGAGAGATCAATCCCGTACATCTGTGCGATGAACAAGGCTGCGAGCGCTTGATAAAGCGCAGATCCATCAAGGTTAAACGAATAACCCGTCGGTACGACGAAGCTAACGATTGATTTCGGAACACCCATCTTCTCGAGTTTTTCCATGATCCGTGGCAGTACCGTCTCAGACGACGCCGTCGAATACGTCAGCAATAACTCGTCCTTGAAGATACGCGTGAAATCAGAAACACGAATGCCGACCCACTTCACGATGGCACCGAAGACGATGACCATGAAAAGAAGCGCTGTGACGTATAATGTCGCAATCAGTTTAAACAATGAACCGAGCGATTCAATCCCGAACGTCGAGACCGTTACACCGATCAAGGCGAAGACACCAATCGGCGCGAATTTCATGACGATATTGACGAGATTGAACATCGCTGCTGCGACGCCTTCAAAGAAACGAACGACCGGTTGGCCCTTCTCTCCTGCAAAACCGACACCGAGTCCGAATAAGACCGAGAAGAAAATGATTGCAAGCATGTCACCGCGGACCATCGCGTCCAAGATATTCGTCGGGACGATGTTGACGATCTTGTCGACGAGTCCTGCGTCTTGTGTCGTCTCTTCCGTTTCGACATACGTCGAGATGTCCGTTTTATCGAGTGTCGACATGTTAATACCAGCACCCGGTTCAACGAGATTGGCTGCGAACAGCCCCGTGAAAATCGCGATCATCGTCACGATCGTGAAGTAACCGAGTGTCTTGACGCCAAGACGTCCGAGACTTTTCGGACTACCGACTGATGAGACACCGAGAACGATCGTCGTGAAGACGATCGGAACGACGATCATTTTCATCATTCGGATAAAGATGTCACCGATTGGCTTAAGCCACTCCGCGACATGGGGATTCCCATAAAATACACCACCGACTGTGATCCCGAGAATCAAGCCGATTAAAATTTGCCAGGCAAGGCCAATTGGCTTACGTTTCGTAGTTGTCATACCCTTCCTCCTTATACATCCGTCTTACTTGTATCCTACATGTAGTGGAACATAAGTAGAATTTTATCCTAAATACAGTACGTTGTCAAATCGTTCTGTTATAGTACAAAAATGAAATTCATACAAAAAAACGTCCAAAATCCGCTTGTTTCCAAGCATTTTGGACGTTTAAACATTATTCAAGATTGTTGATTAACGCGTTCCTCAATCAACGCCCGATTGCGTTTTTTGAAGACTTCGTTGTGTGACGAGACCATCGCCACTTTTGGCGCTTCCGGCTCGATGAAGCGTTTCGCCCGGTTGACGGCGTTCGCCGCATCTTGGAAGGCACCTGAGATCAAGTGGACCTTCCCGTCGTGCGAAAGAATATCTCCGGCAGCATATAGACCCGGTACACTCGATTCGCTCGCCGCGTTACCCGCGATATAGAAGTCATCGACCCGTGCGATATCGAGATCACACGCGTCAAGCAGTGCCGCATCCTGTTCATACCCATGATTGATAATGACTTCATCAATTGGAATCTCGACGATTTCGTCTGTTTGACAGTCGATCAATTCGACCGATGCAATCCGCTGGTGATCGGGACTTGCAATCAGCTTGTGAATCGTCGTATTAAGGAGACAGACAGCAGAACTTTTGACGAGCTGGTCGACTTGCGCCTCGTGCCCCGAGAAACAATCCCGGCGATACGTGACGTAGACTTTTTTTGCGACCGGTTCGAGCTCGTTCGCCCAGTCGATCGCAGAGTTTCCACCACCTGAGACGATGACGGTCTTTCCTTTAAAGCGTTCAATCGATTTGACCGTATAGTTCAAGTTCGACACTTCAAAGCGTTCCGCACCTTCGACTTTTAATTTTTGTGGATTGAGGATGCCGCCGCCTACCGCGACGATGACCGTCTTCGAATAATGGATCCGACCCGATTCTGCTTCTAAGACGAAGTTGCCGAAGACGTCTTTTGCGATCGAGATGATCTTTTCATTCAATTGAACAGTCGGTTGGAACGTCAGTCCTTGTTCGACGAGTTGAGCCATGAGTTTTTCACCAGTGATCGGTGGCTGTCCGCCGACGTCCCAGATCATCTTTTCCGGATAGACGTGCAATTTTCCTCCGAGTTCTGCTTGATACTCGATCAATTTCGTCTTCATGCCCCGAAGACCACTATAGAACGTCGAATATAACCCTGCAGGTCCTCCGCCGATGATCGTTACGTCGAACAACTCCTGTTCCCTCATCTCACTCACTCCTCGTCTTTGATTACGATTGATTATCATTCTCACTCCCTCATGATAACGTGAACATCTCTTGAACACAAGAAAAAATGTTGACAGCGTTTTTATAGGACTGGTATGGTTAATGAGACGATAGTGATAATCATTATCATTGAAACGGAGAGAACAACGAAGGAGTCGTCGCGTATGGTACGTCTAGCAACAGAAGAAATCAATATCGGCTACGGTGATCGTCCCATCGTCAAAGATTTGTCCGTCCAAATTCCCGATCGACAAATCACGACGATCATTGGGGCGAACGGATGTGGCAAATCGACTTTATTGAAAGCGATGACACGGATCATTCCTCATCAATCAGGACGTGCATTGCTCGATGGTCTCGATATCGCCAAGGAAAGCACGAAGCTACTTGCCCGGAAAATGGCTATTCTGCCACAAACTCCAGAGAGCGCAAGTGGTCTGACGGTCGCAGAGCTCGTCTCATACGGTCGTTTCCCGTACCAAAAAGGATTCGGACGCTTGACGAAACACGATTACGAGATCATCGATTGGGCACTCGAAGCAACGGATACGATGGCATTCAAACACCGTCCGGTCGATGCGCTGTCGGGTGGTCAACGTCAACGGGTCTGGATTGCAATGGCACTCGCCCAAGAGACGGATATCATCTTCCTCGATGAACCGACGACTTATCTTGATCTCGCCCACCAACTCGAGGTGCTCGAACTGCTCGAGCATCTCAACCGGACCGAAGGACGGACGATCGTCATGGTCCTGCATGATTTGAATCAAGCGGCACGGTTCGCCGACTATATCATCGCCATGAAAAACGGCGAAGTCGTCAAAGCCGGGACGTGTGAGGAAGTCATCGCAAAAAACGTCTTACAAGAAGTATTCCATATCGATGCTGAAATCGGACGCGATCCGCGTACGAACAAGCCGATGTGTATCACCTACAACTTAATTAAGGGAGATTAAATCATGAAGAAACTACTTTTACCGGTTTTACTCATTCTCACGCTCGTCATCGCAGCGTGTGGCAATACAGAGAAGAAGGACGATGCAGCATCTGGGTCGAAAAACGAGACGATCACGTATAAATCGGAGAATGGCGACGTCAAAGTTCCGGCTAATCCAAAACGTGTCGTCGTCCTCGCTGGGTTCGCTGGTAACGTCATGGCACTCGACGTTCCTGTCGTTGGTGTCGATTCGTGGTCAAAAGCGAATCCGAAGTTCGACAAACTCAAAGATGTCACGGAAGTATCGGAAGAGAACGTTGAAAAAATCATCGAACTCGAACCCGATTTGATCATCGGCTACTCAACAACGAAAAACCTCGATAAAATTAAAAAGATTGCTCCGACGGTCACGTACACATACGGAAAAGTCGACTACTTGACGCAACATATCGAAATCGGTAAATTGCTCAACAAAGAGCAAGAAGCACGCGACTGGGTCAAAGACTTCAAAACACGCGCTGCTGCTGCCGGTAAAGACATCAAAGCAAAAATCGGTGAAGATGCTACTGTTTCTGTCATCGAAAGCTTCGATAAACAACTCTACGTCTTCGGCGATAACTGGGGTCGTGGAACAGAGATTCTCTATCAGGAAATGAAATTGAAAATGCCGGATAAAGTCACGAAGATGGCATTAAAAGACGGATACTACGCGTTGTCACCAGAAGTCCTTCCTGAATACGCAGGCGACTACCTCGTCTTCAGTAAGAGTGCGGAAGCGGACAACTCATTCACGAAAACGGATACGTTCAAAAACATTCCAGCCGTCAAAAACGATCGTGTCTTCGAAGTCGATTCGAAGGAGTTCTACTTCAACGATCCGCTCACACTCGAACGTCAACTCGAGTTCTTCAAGAAAAGTTTCCTTGGCGCATAATGAATAAGGGAGGGAACCTGCGGGATCCCTTCCTTTTTTTGTGGCTCACTCACTGAATCAGAAATGGAGGCGACATTCATGTCAGCTGGTCGAATTCCGTTCGGCATTAAAATCACACTCGGTCTCGTCCTCTTTTTCGGGATGTTCTGGATCGCGATGACGTTCGGTGCCGCCGATACGACGACGCGCGAAGTCTGGAACGCTTTGACGTTCGGACCGTTGAATGAAAAAGCAAAAATCGTCCAGGAAATCCGCTTGCCACGGGAACTGGCAGCGATCCTCGTCGGAGCGGCACTCGGTGTCTCGGGTGCCATCATGCAGGCGATGACACGCAATCCCCTCGCCGATCCCGGTCTGCTTGGTCTGACGGCAGGGGCGAATGCGGCACTTGCGCTCGTCATCGTCCTGTTCCCGAAAGTTGACTACTTCGGAATCATGATCGCGTGTTTCGTCGGAGCAGCACTCGGGGCAGCACTTGTCTTTGGAATCGGGGCTTCGAAAAAAGGCGGCTTCTCACCGCTCCGGATCGTCCTTGCCGGTTCCGCGATCTCAGCTTTTCTATACGCGATTGCGGAAGGGATCGGTATCTACTTCAAGATTGCCCAAGATGTCTCACAGTGGACGTCTGGGGGACTCGTCGGGTCGACATGGGGACAACTGCAAGTCATCGCGCCAGTCATCGCAATTGGAATCGTGATTGCGTTCATTTTCTCACGACAATTGACGATTCTCAGTCTATCGGAAGAAGTCGCACTCGGTCTCGGACAGAACATCCAGCGGATCAAAGCGGTCCTCTACGTCGTCGTCATCCTGCTTGCTGGCGCTGCCGTAGCACTCGTCGGTAACATGGCATTCATCGGGCTGATGATTCCGCATATCGTCCGTGCGATCGTCGGGACGGACTATCGGTTCATCCTGCCGATGACCGCAATCTTCGGTGCGACGTTCATGTTGCTTGCCGATACGATCGGACGGACGCTGTACGCACCCTATGAGACTCCGGTCATCGCAATCGTCTCGATGCTCGGGCTACCATTCTTCCTCTTAATCGTTCGAAAAGGAGGGCGTGCTTTCTCATGATGGAATCTCGTTTACGCCGTCGCCAGCAACTGACGTTTTGGACGTTACTGGCACTATTGATCGCAACACTCGTCGTCAGCATCGGTCTTGGACCTGCTTCCCTGTCGTATGATCGTCTATTGCCGACGTTACTTGGAAACGGATCGTTCAAAGAGGAATTCGTCCTCTATTCGCTCCGCTTGCCCCGACTGCTCATCACCGTCATGGCAGGAATGGCGCTCGCCCTATCCGGCGCCATCTTACAAGGAATCACACGCAATGAACTCGCTGACCCTGGTATCATCGGCATCAACACGGGAGCTGGCGTCGCTGTCGCCTTGTTCTTCCTGTACTTCCCGACTGATGTCGGATCATTCATCTATCTGTTACCAATCGCTGCTTTCCTCGGTGCACTCGTCACTGCGACAGCGATCTACCTGTTCTCATACGACCGTGTGCAAGGACTTCAACCGATTCGCTTGATTTTAACCGGCGTCGGCTTCTCGATGGCGCTGTCTGGAATCATGGTCATCCTGATTTCATCGACGCGTCGTGAAAAGGTCGACTTCATTGCCAAATGGCTCGCCGGTAACATCTGGGGAACAGACTGGATCTTCGTCTACTCGCTCTTGCCGTGGTTGCTCGTCTTGATTCCGCTGACGTTCTATAAAGCGAATAAGCTCAATCTGCTTGCCTTGAATGAACCTGTCGCGATTGGTGTTGGCGTCGCGATTGAAAAAGAACGGATCCAACTCTTGTTGACAGCCGTCGCGCTCGCTGCTGCTGCCGTCTCTGTCACCGGTGGAATTTCCTTCATCGGTCTGATGGCGCCGCATATCGCCCGCGCGCTCGTCGGACCACGGCATCAATTCTTCCTGCCAATTGCCCTCTTGCTCGGTGGCTGGTTGCTTGCGTTCGCTGATACGATCGGGCGCAACATCGCGGGACCAGACGGTGTACCGGCTGGAATCGTCGTCGCCTTGATTGGAGCACCGTACTTCATCTATCTACTGTTGAAGAAATAATCAAAAATCTGATATGCTCCCCAAAAAGTAGACAGTTGAAATAACAAAAACTGTCTACTTTTTTTTGAAGGGAGCTTTTTCTATGACTAAATCTAAGTTTTCGTCAGATGAAAAACTACGAATCATTAAGATGTGTGAGGATGGAATCGACTCAATCAAATCGATTGCCTCGCTCTTCGAGCTTTCAGTCAGCACCTTAAATAGATGGAGGACAAAATATCGTACGGGCGGCTCCATGGCACTTCGTAATCGAACAGAGTGGACGCGTTATCCGGAAGAACTGAAAATGAAGGCTATACGTGCAGTACTCGACCAAAAGGAATCGCTTATTAGCGCTACGGCACGGTTTGATATCTCGGATAAAAGCCTACTTGCGAAGTGGATAGAGAAGTATACTAGTCATAGTACTCAAGGGAAACCATTGAAGGAGCGATCCACTATGACTAAAGGTAGAACCACTACATTCGAAGAGCGTGTCCAGGCAGTCATGGACTGTATACAGAACAGAAAAGACTATCAAAGCATCATGAAGACCCATCGGATCTCGTACCAACAAATTTATAGCTGGGTAAGAAAGTTCGAGAAGGACGGAATCGACGCACTGATGGACCGCCGCGGACGTCAGAAGCCAGTAGAAGAATTGACGGATACAGACCGTTTGGCGTTGGATCTGAAACGACTCGAGAAAGAAAATGAGCGTCTACGCATGGAGAACGATTTCTTAAAAAAGTTAGAGGAGATCGAGAGGAGGTCACGTTAAGTCAAATTCGTCTTCAAGATAAATATGAAGCCATCCAATCATCGGTCGAGCAATTCGGTTATCCAATCATCGTCCTATGTCACCTCGCAAGTGTCTCGCGCGCTGCCTATTACAAGTGGTTACGTCGGATTGGTATACCGCAGAAACGTGAGACTGAGAATATGAAAATCATCGAAGAGATGAACGAGATCCACCTTTCGGTGAAAGGAATCTATGGCTATCGCCGAATGACATTGAACCTGAAACGTCGTTTCGGAAGAAACGTTAACGCAAAGCGTGTCCGTCGCCTGATGCATGTCGCTGGTATTCACTGTGTCATACGTCGGAAACGTCCTTTGTATATTCGTAATCGTCCTCAACAGACCGCAGAGAACATTCTGAACCGTGATTTCAACGCAGCAGAGCTGAATCAAAAATGGGTGACGGATGTCACGGAATTGAAGTACGGCGCCTCTCAGAAGGCATATTTGAGCGCTATTCTGGACCTATATGATGGATCCATCCGCGCCTTCGTTCTTAGGCACTCAAACAATAATCAACTCGTATTCGATACACTCGAACTCGCCCTTCAAGGTGCACCCGAAAGTCGTCCCTTGCTTCATAGTGATCGAGGATTCCAATATACGTCGCATACGTTTCGTCACATGACACGCGTGGCAGGCATCACACAAAGTATGTCTCGGGTTGGTAAATGTATTGATAACGGTCCGATGGAGTCTTTTGGGGGAGCGTTGAAGTGCGAAAGTTATTATCTACATAAGTTTGTGGAGTTCGACGAACTCCGACTCGCGATTCAGAAATATATTTACTTCTACAATGAAGAACGATATCAACAACGATTAAACGGCTTGGCTCCATTAGAATACAGAGCGCAAGCCGTTTGAAGGATTTTTATTATTTGTCCTGTCTACTTGACAGGGAGCAGTTCACTTTCACTGATTGATGCGGATTTTTGTTTTACCGTTTCCACCATGCACGTTCGATTTCCCCCATCGTCACGTACGCTGGATCGATTTGTTTGGCCAACCGGTTCATTCGAGTGACGCCAAGACCGACTCCGCCGTTCCAGACAAGTAAGAGAACGAATAAATAACCGGGAACATTTGGAATCGACAGCATGACGAAGGCGATGAGCCACGCCACGACATAACCGATGATCGTCAGACGAGCGACCTTCCGAACAGTCTGTTGATAGATACTTTGCGTTAAATAGGACTTCATGAGTCGTAGCCGAACGATTTCCCGAACGACTCCAATCCCGCAAAGACAGAAAAACAAGGTTTGTCCAAAAACGGATTCAACCGCTGGTAAAAACCAAGCAAGTACAGCGACAATCAATCCAGGGATTAAAAAGACATAGGTGACGATACGCACCGGTCGTTTCATTACATTCAGACGTGCTTGTCGCTCGAATAGGTGTTCCACTTCGATGTTCCTTTCTGTCTGACGAAGCGGGCTACCTCAACGTCACTGATATAATCCGGGTCACGCGCCCCGTCGCGTCGGATGATCCATTCGCTGATGAAGTAAAGCGGTGTTAAAATCGCAAAAATTGCCACAAGCATCTGCCAGAACGGTTCCTCGATCGTCTGGATGATGACGATCGTCAAGATCGCGTACAGCAGGACGTGACTACCGATGCGTAGTAAAAATTGTCGACGGATCTGAGCTTTTGAGATATAGCCGTCTAAAATTTTTCGTTTTTTAGTTGATAGCGAAAATCGGAGCCGAGAAAAAGGGCTGGAATCGTCAAAATCAACAAGGGGATATCGGTCCACTCGATCAAGATACCAACTGTTATGAATAGAAGCACGTTCCAGTACCAGCGTGTGCCGAGCCACTCGACATCCCGGTACGCGAGCGCAAGTTTTTGTAGACGTTCTTCACGAGCCGTTTGCATAGTACCTTCTCCTTTAGCGGGCTTTGTGAATTTCTTTTTCCGTGATATACGTTGGATCAATCTTTCGTGAGACGAACTCTAACGTTTTTCGGCAGATCCAGTAGAACGGAATGACGACGATGACGAGACCGATCAAGAAAGATGTATTCGGGCGATCGACTGCCCAAACGATCAGACCAGCGAGTGCTCCGTATTGTAAGATACCGATCAACACATGCACGTGATAAAGCCGTCTTGCAGAAGTCTCTGATGTATATTCCGCAACAAGCGCGAACCGCTTGCGTTGTACGAACATGTCGTAGCCAAAATACAATAACGGGACGATCATCGCGTAGATCGGTTTCTCGAGTGTGTTACTGAGCGCTAAGAATGCCGCAAGCATGACCCACATGCCGGTCTGTGTCTTTTGGTGCATCTCTTCGTATAGCGTCGCTAAGGCATCCGTTTGTGTATGTACGTGTTCCATGGTCATCCACCTCTCTATACTGTTATATACTTACATTTTACTGGATCGGTTTCATCTGTAGTACGAATTTCAAAAAAAAGGTGTCCTACCGCTTAGGGTAAGACATCTTCCATGAAGACTACGCACTGACCTGGATGATCAGATAGATGACGCTATAGGCAACAATCGCGAGCGGTATCATCGCGACACCGATCAGCCAGCCGTTTTTGTCACGGATACCAAGATATAAGACGAGACACCCTACGATGAAGGCGATTAAGGTCGTGAACGGATTCATGGTTGTTCCCCCTCTGACTTGTTTCTGTTCTTAAATTTCCCCCTCTTCTCGTCTCATAAACCCTTCAAGGCGCTTCGGCACGCAAGAAAAGCCAGACGGATACCCGCCTGACTTTAGTCTATAGTTACTTATTTTTTCGTGATGACGACTGTTTTCGTAACAACGTGTCCACCGAGGTCCTTCAGTTTCAAGTTGTACGTGTTTTTCCCCTTCTTGAGCGTCACTTTTTTCGTGATTGTCTTTTTGAAGGCTTTCATCTCGTACGGCTCTTTGAACGTCCGGCGGTATTCCGCGCTACCATTGAAGTCAAAGCGTAATTCGCTGTAGTTATCGCGAAGAACGATCTTCATCTCGGCTGTTTTTGTTTTGCTTGAAACGGTTTTTGGTGCAGTGACGCGAATCGTCGGTAATTCTGTGTCGATGATGACTTGGCGACTGAACGCCACACGGTTTCCTTTACCATCGTACGCCTCGACTTTGAATGACTTGACGCCATCCGTCGTGTACGTCACGTCGTGGCTGAAGGCATAGTTTTGCTGGGCTGCATCGAAACTTAATTTAACGGATTTTCCGTTGATCTTGAACGATTTGATGCCTGATTCATCAGAGACATGACCCGCGATGTTGATGACTTTTGATGTCGCAAGACCAAGTGCAACTGGTGTATCGATTTGAACGTTCGGTACCGCTTTATCGACACCTGTCGTGTTGACGTCTTTTTTCACACTGTTTCCAGCATAATCCTTCACAACAAAGGCAATCTTCGCGCGCTCTGGAAGATCCGTCAACGTGTACGCTTTTTCTGTTGCTGCAAGTGGTTGTTTCAAGACACTCTTACCATTGACGAGGATATCGTATGACGCGACACCTGTTCCTTGGTCACCTGCTGTCCACGAGAGCGTTGATTTCGACGCATCCCACTTCACAGTTGCAGCTGGTTTTTTCGTATCGATATAGACTGGGAAGAGATTCGACTGCCATTTTGCATTCGGATAATCGATCACGGATTTGACTTTGTAGTAGTAAAGACCATCCTTGACCGGTTTCCCGTTGATCGTTCCGTCCCAAGCAGCGCTTGTGACTGGTGTGTATCCGTCCTCTGAACCGCTATCGTAGTAGTTCTTGACGACGTCCGTTTGCGTATCGAGCTTCTGAAGCGTTGCTTTGTTACGGTCAAGAATCGAGTACTCGACTTTTTTCGCATTACGGAGGAACGAGATGATCGGGAATGCTTCATCTGCGCTACCATCGTTGTTTGGTGAGAACGATACTTTGTTCGCGACGACATCGCCAGCAGCGTTTGCGCCGAGGAATTCGAAGTTATCCTTCACTTCTGTCGCTAGACCTGTCAAACCATAGAACGTGTTGTCTTCATCGTACAATGGTGCGTCTAGAATCGGCGCTTGATCCCATTTCCCTTTGAAGCCAACGTAAGGAACCGTCAATTCTGGATTCTTACTCTTCGTATCGATCAAACGGACGAATCCTTCGACGAAGTAGCCGTTCTCAAAGACTTGTTCGAGCGGAAGTTCGTTTGCCCAGTCCGTTGTATCCTTTAGATCGACCGATACACTGACTTTCGTTGAACTCTTCGGATTAATCGAGACCGAGCTTGCTTTCTTCGAGCCAACTGCGAATGAGATCGGATATGTGCCCTTGTTCGCGTCCACCGTACCGATCGTTCCCTTTTTAAAGATTCCGTTTGCTTCGAGGAAGTTCGATCCTTCTGCGCCGAGATCCGATTGAACCGTTCCGGCTAACTTATACGTCACTTTTTCACTGCTGTAGTTTTTCAAATCAAGTGTGAACGTGAACTTCTCGCCGACTTCCTTCAAGGATGCCTTACCTTCACCCGACTTCGTCTCTGTGACGACGACTGGCGTCTTCATGGCAGCACGAAGATCCATCAGTCCAGCTCCCTCACGACGTGGGGAGTAGAAGTTGCCTGTTTTTAGCTGCGCATTGTATTTTCCTTGATCGAGTTGTGGACGCGACGTGTTCATCAAGATGTTCTTCGCGAGTTTGACGCGTGTCGCACCGTCGACTTTGAAGTCCTTCGCGATCCGTTGCATGACGAGTGCCGTTCCACCAGCGACGTGTGGTGCCGCCATCGATGTCCCACTCATGACGCCATACTCGTTATCGTTGAGCGTCGAGTAGATTTTTCCACCTGGTGCCGTGATTTCTGGCTTGAAGTCAAGACTTGGTGTGACACCCCATGACGTGAAGTCAGACATTTGTCCTGCGACCGGGTTATCGGCTGAGACTGCTTTTCCGTCGAACGTGACAGCGATTGCTTTGCCTTCTTTTGCTTTTGCTTCGAGGTTGTTTCCGTCTTCGATGCTGAGTGTGACGAGTGGAATCGTTGGGTTATTGAGCGCCATGCTGACGTAATCCCCGTGATCGACTTTACCACGGACGATGACACCTGCTGCGCCTTGTTTTTGAGCTTCTGCTTGAATCATGCCATAGTTAAAATCACCCGTCCGAACGACGAAAACGACTTTCCCTTTGACATCTTTGCCTTCGTAGTTCGAAGCTTGACCGTCACCGACATAGACGACATCCTTCTTCTCTTTATCGAAGACGGCAATCGGATTCGGTGAATCTTGTTTTTGGTATGCCAAATAACCAGCATCCTGACCGTCGATCGTCAGTGCCATGCCTTCGAGTGTCAATTTCGTATTTTCGAGTGATGCGACTTGGAGTGCTTGGCTTGTTAAACCTGGGGCACCGACGACACCGATATCCGGGTTCGCTGTGTACGGGTTACCTGCACCATGACCTGCGAATGCCGAGTTACCAGCAGAAATCGCACACAAGATGCCGTTGTTCATCGCGTTGACGATTGCGCGTTGTTCTGGATCATCTGCATTGACGAACGATGCCGTCGAACCGAGACTCATGTTGATGACATCGGCTCCGAGTGCAATCGCATCATCGATCGCTTTAATGTAGATATCGCTGAATGTCGATGGCATTCCTGGATCGTTTCCGAAGACTTTCATCGCGAGGAGCTGTGTTTCCGGCGCGACCCCTTTGATGCCACCGTTTGCTTCATCGCCGTTTGCTCCGACCGTACCCGCGACGTGCATACCGTGCATCGATGCGCCCGCACCTAAATCACGGATTTCGCTATCGTGATCGGCATAGTTATAGCCATACGGTACTTTTTCCGTGAAGTACTTTCCTTTTAAGCCTTTTGTTTCTTTCGCACTATCGACTTTTGAAGAAGTCAAATCGATCTTCGTCTCTGGGCTCAAGACCATGTCCTTATGCGACGGATCGATTCCTGTATCGATGACGGCAACGATCGTTCCTTCCCCTTTAAAACCATAGTCTTGCCATGTTTCCTTCGCATTGACCATGTCCTTGCTGTACAGCATGTCTGGCTTTGCACCTTTAGCAACTTCCGGACGCGCGTATTCATGGGCGATATGTACGCTCTTGACGCCGTTAAGTTGTTTTATGTCTTCGATATCGCCGAACTTGACTTCACCACTGAATCCGTTGATGACGGTCGTGAAGCTCTCCTTATATGTAACGGGAATCGATTTTTTAGCGATGGCTGACTTGACTGATTTTTGAACGCTGACGAGGCGATCTTTAATCGACTCTTTTTCGGCATTGCTCAATGTGCTATACCGCTTGTTTTGAGCCTGGGCGATTTGAATCGCCGGCTTCTCTTCCATCTCGATGACGACACGGACTTTATCCGATTGTTTGTAGTTCTTCTCTTGCCCCGATTTCTTCAGTGAGAGCGCTTGCGGTTTTTGACCCGTTGCTTTGTCTTGCGACGACAGTGCACCTTGCGCACTGACTAGATTGGAAGACGTCATTAAGACGGCTGCCATAAGTGCAATCTTCTTCTTCATGCGTTCGTTTTCCCCTTTTCTGTAAAACCATAGTAGTACTACTGATAAAACAGTTAAACGAAAATTCTGTATATTTAGTTTAATGAATTTAATGGAAATAAACAATTTATATTTGTCTATTTTTTTAATTTATTTGTTTTACATGACATTTTATATTTGTAAGGAATTTAACTGGGAGTAAAATAAAAACTCCTCGACGCTTCGAGGAGTTAGATATTTGGTATTGGTGGAGACTATCGGGATCGAACCGACGACCTTTTGGCTGCCAGCCAAACGCTCTCCCAGCTGAGCTAAGCCCCCATGAATTATCTTTAGTATACGCATCACTAACTGCTTTATCAATATAAAAAGAACGCTTTCCTAAAAAAGAATCCCTTCCAAAATCGTCGGAAGGAATTCACGATTCATTTATTCAATTCACGCATCAAGTCCGCCTGTCGTTCAAGCTCTGCCTGTTGCTCGAGGATCAAGACCTTTTTGTACGTCCGCGCAGAAATCAAGATGCTGATTTCATAGAGAACGAACAATGGAACCGAGATCATCAAGTGTGACGTCACGTCCGGCGGTGCGATCAATGCCGCAACGACGAACAGCGCAAAGTACGCATATTTCCGATTCTTTCGCATGAAATATGGCGTCACGAGACCAAGACGTGTCAGGAACATCGTCACGACCGGCAATTGGAACAGAAGACCGAACGGCATCGTCAACCGGATTAAGAAACTGAAGTAGTTCTCGACTCCGATGACTTGTTCGATTCCGAGCTCTTTCCCGAGATCCGTTGAGACTTCAAGCAAGAAGGGAAGCAACCAGAAATACGAGAAGGCTACGCCAGCCAAAAACAGAAAGAAGATGACCGGAATATACGTCAATGTCGCTTTTTGCTCCTTGTCATAAAGTCCTGGTCGGACGAATGCCCAGAGTTGATACATCCAGAACGGTGACGCTAAAATCAGCGCAATGATGAACGCAAGATTCAAATACAACATTAAAGGATCGGCGACGTTGAAGGCATTCAAACCGATGCCGAGCTCTTTTAAGTCCGCTTGCAAGAAGCGAACGAGCGGTCGGACGAGCGGAAATGCGACAGCGAACAGGACGACGACGATGATAAGCGACCAGACGATCCGCTTGCGCAGTTCGTCAAGGTGCGACGTCATGCTTTGCTCTTGATCAACCGTCATGATTCAATCACTTCTCTTTCGGTTCGTCCTTTTTATCGTCGTCCATGATGCCGTTCGTAGCATTCTTGAACTCTTTCAATGTCTGACCCGCAGCGCGTCCGAATTCTGGTAACTTCTTCGGTCCGAAGATGATCAACGCGACGACCGCGATTAATCCGATGCTCGCTGGTCCGATACCTAGTGTGAGCGGGATAAGGTTTTCCATTATGATTTCACTCCTTCAGCTGATTGCGAATAATGCTTCATGAAATAAACTAACGACTGCAACTCGATCGATAAATCGATGTGATGGACCCGGACGCTCGCTGGCACGTTCAACCGCGCTGGCGTAAAGTTCAGGATGCCTGTCACACCATACTCGACTAACTCATCCGCTACTGACTGTGCGAACTGCGATGGAACCGTCAAGATGGCAACATCGACCTGATTCGCTTCGATTTGTTCTTTCATGTCCGAAACATGATAGATTGGAACGTCATGCGTCGTTGTTCCGACCTTCTCTTCGTCCGCATCAAACGCAACGACTATCCGAGTACTATTATTCTTTAAAAAGTTATAATTTGCAAACGCTGTTCCGAGATGACCGACCCCGATTAAGGCAACATTCGTCACCTCATCTTGATTCAAGGTTTTGCGGAAAAACGTTAAGAGATGTTGAACGTTATATCCATACCCCTTCTTCCCTAATGCCCCAAAGTAGGAAAAATCGCGACGAATCGTTGCTGAATCAACCTTCACCGCCTCGCTTAACTCAGCAGAAGAGACGCGGAGCTTGCCTGAATTGTATAAACTTTGGATGAAGCGATAATATAGCGGCAACCGTTTTGCTGTCGCTTGTGGAATTTTTGTGTCTGGTCCATTCATCCTGCAGTTCCCCCTTCGGCCACATCCATCGTGGCACCCAAATCTTTGCAAAAAGCTTTCTACTCTCCTTGATTGTAAACCACTTCACATAGAGTCACAAATAATATATTCCGCAGGACCTCGCGCTTTTGTTCGTGATAGACTAAAGGGTGGAAGGATGGATGGAAATGATACTCTTACAAGTCAATCAACTCTCGAAATCATTCGGCGTCGAGCCGATTTTAGAAAATATCAAACTGGAAGTACAAGAGCGAGATCGGATTGCGCTCGTCGGACGAAACGGTGCCGGTAAATCGACCTTGCTCAAAATCATCGCTGGTGAACTCAGTCATGACTCGGGTGACATCATGAAAGGCAAGGATGTCAAAATCGGTTATCTCGCACAAGACAGTGGTCTCGAATCGAATGAGACGATCTGGAACGAGATGCTGACCGTCTTCGAACATCTCCAGGAACAAGAACGGACACTGCGCCGGATGGAAATCGAAATGGGCATGGAGCATATCTTGAACGACCCGGTCGCTTACGATCGTCTCTTGAAGACGTACGATCAAGCGCAACACGACTTCTCAGAAGCCGGTGGTTATCAGTTCGAAGCGAATATCCGCTCCGTTTTGCACGGCATGCGCTTTTATCCGGATGATTACTCGCGCCGGATTCAGACATTATCCGGTGGTCAACGAACACGACTCGCCTTAGCGAAGATGCTTCTGCAAGCACCAGAGCTCCTCATTCTTGATGAGCCGACCAACCACCTTGATATCGATACACTCGCTTGGCTCGAAAGTTACCTCGGCGGTTATCGTGGCGCCGTCCTGATCGTCTCACACGACCGGTACTTCCTCGACCAAGTCGTCAATGTCGTCTATGAGCTGTCGCGCAATGTCTGTCGTAAGTTCACCGGGAACTACACGAAGTACTTGGAACAAAAAGCGGCCTTGTACGATCAAGAAATGAAACAGTTCGAACAGCAACAAGAAGAAATCGCAAAGATGCAGGACTTCATTCAACGCAACATCGCCCGGGCGACGACGACAAAACGTGCCCAAAGTGTCCGGAAACGGCTCGAGAAGGTCGACCGACTCGACCGACCAGATGGGGATGAACGTAGCACGGTCCTGTCCTTCCCAATTGAAAAACAGAGCGGGAACGATGTTCTTCAAGTCAATCAACTGGCGATCGGTTACGAAGAAGCTGTCTCAAAAGACATCACGTTCCGCTTGCAACGCGGCGAATCACTGGCACTCGTCGGACCAAACGGAATCGGAAAGTCGACGCTCTTGAAAGTTCTCGTCGGTCGCTTACGCCCCCTATTCGGTGATTTCCGGTTCGGTACCGGCGTCTCGATCGGATATTACGATCAAGAGCAGGCGGAACTCAATGACCGGAACCGTGTCATCGATGAGATTTGGAACGAATGGCCACTAATGCGTGAACAAGAAGTCCGTTCTGTCCTCGGGCAATTCTTGTTTAGCGGTGACGATGTCTTCAAGATCGTCCATGAGTTATCCGGTGGCGAACGCGGACGTCTCGCACTCGCAAAACTGAAACTCCGGAAGACGAACGTCCTCGTCCTCGATGAGCCGACGAACCACTTGGATTTGGATTCGAAGATGGTCCTCGAAAACGCCCTCGTCGACTACGAAGGAACGCTGTTATTTGTCTCTCACGACCGTTACTTCATCGACCGGATCGCGACACGCGTTATTGAGATGAGTGAAGCGGGCGTGACGGAATACCTCGGTGATTATTCGTACTACACGGAGAAGAAGGCGGAGCAAGAAGAGATTGCGCGTCTTGAAGCGGAGGAAGCAAAAGCCGCAAAAGTCACGGCGTCGAAGACGATCGACAAGGAAGCACAGAAAGAAGAACGCAAGCGCCGTCAGCAAATCGAACAGCTCGAACAAGACATCGAGCGGCTCGAACAGCGTTCGGCAGAAATTGAACAGTTGCTTTGTGAACCGGAAGTCTTCAATGATATTCCGAAAGCGACAGCTCTTTCAGCAGAACGTGATCAGATTGATGTCGATCTGCTCGAATTGATGGAACGATGGGAGAACCAACACTGATGCGGACGAAAAGTTTTTTCATTAACTTGATTCAAGGACTGCTATCCGGCATCCTTTATTTCGTACCGATGTATGCAGACTACGTGTCCACCTTCATCCGACCGGATGCTTTTAATGCCGCGCTTCCTTTGTTCCTCCTGATTTCTTGTATGATCGGTCTCGTCATCCAAACATGGAGCGGTCTTTTCGTCAGTTTACTTTCGGGATTATGCTGTACGCTCCTGACGACACAGCTATTCGTCGAACTCACTGACCCGTTGATCTTATCGTATTACGGTAGTGTCTCACCGCTCACCGCTTTCTTGATCAGCTGTGTCGGCATTTGGGCACTCGCGATCGTCTTTTATTTGCTCGATGGCTATCAGTACAGTAAACGTCATGGTCTTGAAGCCTCTTCAAACGAAATTGATCCACAACCTTGAAGTCCGATCGATTAATCATATGAACAACATGAAAAATGGAGTGGAGATTCCGGTAGCTAGTCCGGTCTCTCCACTCCTTTTTGTTTGAGTCGAAACGTTCGTCGTTAATATGGATCGTATAATGAATCAAACATTCACGCCTGTATCATTTGGTAGGTCGGGCAATCGTAAACGTCTTCCCGATCGTCGCATAATCATTCCCCGCTAAACGAGCGACAGCCTTCAAACCTGCCGCATCAATCCGGAACGACTCGACGAGTTCATCCGCAACGTGGTAACGCAGTACTTCTCCGATCAAAAGATCGGCACCTTCCAGCTCAACGTGTTGCGTCAAGCGCATCTCGAACCGGATTTTCGCTTCCGCGATTCCGGGTACATCAATCGCGTCGCTATCGACAAGTGTTAAATCCGTCCGTTCGAGCTCACTTTCACCATACGCAAGTGGCGCAGCTGTTTCATTCACAGCCTCGACGATTTCTTCGCTGACGATATGGATGACATAACTTTGTTTCGCAAGGATGTTGCGTGCCGTATCCTTTTGTCCCTTGTCCGTCCGTTGTACGGCAATCACCAGTTGTGGTGGACTGCTCGACGCGACCGTAAAGAACGAAAATGGTGCGGCGTTGACCGTCCCGTCTTCTCCTTGCGTCGTCACGAAAGCAATCGGACGCGGAATGATGCTTCCGATCAGTAATTTGTAATTATCTTTTGCACTAAGCGTTGATGCCTCGAACTTCATGAATGACCCACCTTTTTCTTCACCCGATGAGTGCAGCGAGTGAATAGTCTCCAGCACCGATCATCGCTACACCAAGGGCGATGACGATCAATGCCATGTTGTATTCGTACCCGTTCTGCGTCACCCAGTAACCATTCGCACCGTGTACTTTAACGATCGCGACAAGCATTGATCCGATGATGAGGAGCGCGGCAATCCAGAGGAATACGCCTCCTGCGAACAATAAGCCGCCGATCAATTCAGCAAGACCTGCCGTAATCGCGAGTGCCTTCCCTGGTTTCATGCCGATTGATTCGAACCAACCGCCTGTTCCAGCGATTCCGTGTCCACCGAACCAACCAAATAATTTTTGTGTCCCGTGTGCAGCGAACGTTAAGCCGATGATTAAACGAATAATTAAAAGTCCTGTATCCATCATTTCTCTCTTCTCCTTTTACCTAATGTTTTTTAGTTACTTTAAGTAACTCAATAAACAGACTATATCTTATCACTTACTAAAAGTAAATAGATTTGTTTTAGTTCTTTTTGTTACATTAAGTAAAATGATTCGATTTTTTTAGCAGAAGCGGGTATACTACAACTATAGAAAGGATGAGTGCTGATGGAAGAAGTCGCAATCCAACCGGCTCTTTGTCCCAAAGTCGAACATGCCTTTGAAATCTTAGGTAAGAAATGGACAGGTCTGATTTTACGTCACTTGTTGACGAAGACATGTCGTTTCAATGAGATTCAAGATGCCATTCCCGAATTATCAGGTCGTATGCTCACGGAACGTATGAAGGAGCTCGAAGCGGAAGGCATCGTCATCCGGACTGTCATTCCCGATCGTCCGATTAAGATTCAATACAGTTTGACCGACAAAGGGCGTCAACTCGAACCGGTCATTCGTTCCATTGAGGAATGGGCCGAACTACAAGACTAATATATAAAAAAGCATCTTCTTCGGAAGGTGCTTTTTTATATGCTCTTTGACATTGATAATCATTATCAATTAAAGTAGAGAAGTACACCGAAAGGAGGAAGATGCATGCATATCGCGATTGGATTCGTCAGCATGTCCGGTAATACGGAAGATATCGTCTCGCTCATTCAACGTGAGCTCGAGCAACACGATGTCAACGTGACGATCACGGAACTAGATCAATTCGTCGGGGAGGACTTATCACGTTTTGATGGTCTATTACTCGGCTCATATACATGGGGAGACGGTGATTTACCGTATGAAGCAGAAGATTTCGTTGAGGAGCTCCGGGAACAATCCTTACAGGGAATACCGGCGGCTGCTTTTGGTTCGGGGGATCTTGATTATCCGAAGTACTGCGCAGCCGTTGATTTGATCGAAGACGCATTAAAAGAAGCTGGGGCGACGATCGTCACGGATGGCTTGAAGATCGAGTTTGATCCGAATACCCCGGAGAAACAGGCCGCTTGTCGTGCATTCGCACAGACATTTCATCGCTTTTTACAACAGGTCCGTTCCTAAGGTTCGTTTGTATCCTTACTGTAAGGGAATCGTTAAAACAGACTCTATGAAAGTGAGATGAATGTTTTATGACGATTCAAGCACTCGTCTTTGACGTCTACGGTACATTATTCGATGTCCATTCCGTCAAAGAACAAGCCGAAGCGCTTTATCCGGGGCACGGAGAGGCAATCAGTAAACGCTGGCGGGAGAAACAACTGGAGTACTCTTTCCTCCGGCAATTGAACGGACAATATGTGCCGTTCAGCCAAGTGACACAAGATGCGCTCCGCTACACGTTACTCGAACTGAAGCTCCATGTGACCGAGGAACAAATCACGACCTTAATGGAGACGTACCTGACACTTGATGTATATCCCGAAGTCAGCTCCGTTCTCGAGACGATGGCAGATAAGCGCCTCGTCGTCTTCTCGAATGGTTCCCATGATATGCTCGATCCACTGATTGAGCAGTCAGGCTTAGCCGATCGGTTCGAACATCTCGTCAGTGTCGATGACATCAAACAATATAAACCAGCTCCTGCATCCTACATGCACGCCTTAAACACGCTCGGTCTAAAACGCGAGGAGATTTTATTCATGTCCTCGAACGGTTGGGACATCACCGGGGCGAAGAGTTTCGGCTTCAAAACGGCATGGATCAATCGAAATGGACTTCCGGTCGAGGAATTGAATCTCGATCCCGATCGCATCTATGATGACTTGACGGGTATCACTGAATGGCAATGAACGAACAACAGCGGACTCCTATTTAGGAATCCGCTGTTTTCATGGATTTAGTAATTAGACAAACGTGAGTAACCCTTCTTGAATAGATCGAGTTTCAGACCGCCTTCTTTTTCGATGAAGAAGAGGTATTCGTTTTGATCCGTATCCTTATAGAAGACCTTAAATAACGTCAACGTCCGTTTTTTATTGTTCTCGACAGCCGTCACCTCATGCTTTGAGATCACCTCGGCTTGGACTTGTTCTGCATCCATCTTTTGAATCATTGGTTCGAACGATTTCTTTTCTTGATCCGTCACCGGTGTTCCGGAAGCAATCATGAAATAATCATCACTCGCCTTGTTCGTTAAACCATACTTCCGATCGACGATGACGACGTTACTGAGCTTACCATTGACTGTCTGATCAAAAGCATATAACTTTTGAATCCGGGTCTTTTCCCCTTCTGCTCGTCCGATTTCGTAAAGTGGACGTTGTTTCGTATTCGTCTCGACCGCTTTTTTATCGGGTACGAGTTCTTCCTTATAGGCGACTTGGTATGCGTTGACGATTTCTCGGACCTGAAGTCCGATCGCGACGATGACCAGTACCGCTAACAATGCGATGATGACTTTTTTCATTCCATTTCCCCCAAGTTGTTCGGATTCCTTACTTTAAATCTAGCCCAGGTTCTGCATTCATGGCAAGTGTCGAATGGCGTAACGCGCGATATGGATGAATCGCAGCCGCTCCGATCATCGCCGCATTGTCTCCACACAGGTGCATCGGCGGAATGACGAGATCAATACCTTCTTTCGCACACGCCGCTTCGAGACCTTGGCGTAATCCTTTGTTGGCAGCGACGCCACCAGCAAGCAGTAATTGACGTCCCCCTTTATCCTTCACGGCACGGACCGCCTTCGTCACGAGTACCTCGACGACGCTCGCTTGGAAACTCGCAGCTAAATCTTCCGGGATAATCGTTTCTCCCCGTTGTTCGGCGTTATGCACGGCATTGATGACTGCTGACTTCAAACCGCTGAAGCTAAAGTCATACGAATCCTTTTCGAGCCAGACACGTGGAAAATGGAACGTATCCTGACCGGTCTGTGCCAATTGGTCGATTCGTGGACCACCTGGATACGGTAACTTCAACGTCCGAGCAACTTTATCATATGCTTCCCCCGCGGCATCATCCCGTGTTTCACCGATGACTTCGTATACACCGTCTTCTGGCATGTAGATCAGTTCCGTGTGCCCACCTGATGCAATCAAACAGACGAGCGGGAACTCAAGCTCTTGCACGAGACGATTCGCATAGATATGACCTGCGATATGATGAACACCGATTAATGGTTTGTTGTGCGCAAAGGCGAGTGCCTTCGCTGCGCTGACACCAACGAGCAGTGCTCCAACGAGTCCAGGTCCTTCCGTGACGGCGATCGCATCGATATCGTCGATCGTGACGTTCGCTTCCGTCAAGGCATCATCGATGACGTATGTGATCCGTTCAACGTGATGCCGTGAAGCCACTTCAGGCACGACGCCACCGAATCGTTTATGACTTTCGATTTGAGACGAGACGACGTTCGATAAGACGTCGGTTCCTCCACGGACGACGGCAGCCGCCGTTTCGTCGCAACTCGATTCAATTGCTAGAATCAATGGTTGTGTCATAGGTCTTCTTCCTCCAGTTCCAGCCAGTAGATGGCAGCATCTTCGTTGTTATCTTGATAATATCGTTTTCGAACACCGACATACTGGAATCCAAGTTTTTCGTATAAAGTCCGCGCCGGTGTGTTCGAGACACGTACTTCGAGTGTCATTGCCCGCAAACCAAGCGCACGACCGACGGCGATCAATGCCGTTAGCAAATCTTCACCAAGTCCTTGTCCGCGGTGTGACTGCTTGACGGCAATATTCGTAATATGTCCTTCATCCGCAATATGCCACAGACCAGCAAACCCAACGATACCATCTTGATCGGCAACGACATAATAGGCATTCGGATTTTGTGTCATTTCCGCTTCGAAGGCATCTAGCGTCCACGGTGTCGCAAATGATTCGAGTTCAACCGCATGAACACCTGCAGCATCCTGTACGGTCATGCGACGAATGCCCTTACTCATGACGCTGTGCCTCGATCCATTTCGCTTCTGCTTCAGCCAAGCGCAGGTAACGTGGCTCAAACGCATGCGCTTCGACCGTCTGACGCGTTGCACCGAGTAAAGCGAGTACGCCGGCACGTGGCGTCTGAAAAGCAGGAGCCGCCTTTTCGAAGGGCTGAAGAATCTCTTCGAACGCATCAACGTCTCCTGTGACGAGCGTATCTGCCGGTAACGTCTTCACAAAAGAAGCGATCTCGACATGTTGCTCTTCACCAATTCGTTTCCCGGCGTCGTACACTCCGACAAACCCTGCTCCACGCCGCGCATCTTGAATCGCTGCGACACGTCCCGTATGACCTGTCGAAGCTGCCATCAGTTCAAGTGTCGAGATGGCAACGAGCTCGATGCCGAGTGTATACGCGAGCGTCTTTGCTGTCGTCGCTCCAATCCGTAAACCCGTATAAGAACCAGGACCGTCAGCAACGACGACGCGTGTCAGTTGAGCCGGTGTCCATTTTGCTTCCGCCATCAAGCGCTCAAGTAACGGCATGAGTTTCGTCGCATGATTCAAAGACGTGACGTAAGATGCTTCTGCTACGATCTGTTTCCCGTCTGAAAGAGCGACCGATAATTGTTTCGTCGATGTATCAATAGCTACGATTTTCATGATTTCAATCCCTCACATAATGTAATGTATCGTTCTCCGATCGGCTTCAGCTCAAAACGTCGGCTATCGTCACCTGTTCGTGTAATCGTGATTGCCAATCGATCAGGTGGAAGGCTGTCCGCAATCAATTCAGACCACTCGACGACAGCAACGCCTTCACCATTCAAATATTCTTCAAGTCCAATATCATCACCGGAACCTTCCAGGCGATAGACATCCATATGATAAAGAGGAAGACGCCCCGTATAGACTTTCATGATCGTAAAGGTTGGACTGTTGACGTGACGCGTCACACCCAATCCTTTCGCAAAGCTTTGGGTGAAAGTCGTTTTCCCAGCACCTAAGTCTCCGTCAAGCGTAATGACCATCCCCGCTTCAGCACGTCGTCCGAGTTCAAGGGCTAAAGCAGTCGTTTCTTCCAAGCTGTTCATTTCCAGTTCTATCATACGATGTCTCCTCCTTTAATACGTACTGTTCGTCCTTCTCTATTGTACCGGACGAAAAAGGCAAAAAAAAATACGAAACGCTGAACGTTTCGTAGTAAAGTTGAAGTTAAGTTTAAAATTGGTTGCGGGGGCCGGATTTGAACCGACGACCTTTGGGTTATGAGCCCAACGAGCTACCAGACTGCTCCACCCCGCGACGATAAACGTTTCGGATTTGATTATTTAAAAATTGGTTGCGGGGGCCGGATTTGAACCGACGACCTTTGGGTTATGAGCCCAACGAGCTACCAGACTGCTCCACCCCGCGATGATATAACGTTTCGACAGATATTAATATAACATGTGTCTTTTAAATTGGCAAGTCTTTTTGCCTTATTTCTTTTTACTAACTGTCATAATGAATATTCTTCTATACTGATACGAAAGGAGTGAGCAGATGGGATACTTATTAGATTTACGAAAATTCGTAGGGAACCGACCGTTAATCAGCGTGGGTGCGACCGTACTCGTCCTGAATCCACAGCATGAACTGCTATTTCAATATCGTTCGGATACACACAGTTGGGGACTTCCCGGTGGGTCGATGGAACCAGGTGAGACACTTGAAGAAGTCGCGATGCGTGAATTAGAGGAAGAAACCGGCCTTCAAGCACGCAGCGTTCAACTACTAGACGTCTTCTCGGGTCCTGATTACTTCTTCCGTTATCCAAATGGCGATCAAACATATAGTGTGATTCATCTCTTTCAAGCAAAAGGAATATCGGGTACATTACAGATGACGGACGGAGAGAGCCTCGATCTTCGTTATTTTCCACTTGATCAACTACCAGACCCACTTGAAGCACGAGCCGCTGCGCTTTTGAAACAAGTCATCTCTCGTCTTGTCGAAACAACACCTTGAATTTTAAAACTGGCTGTCATGGGCTAACCTAAAATTTTGAGACAATATAAAACACCTTCGGAGTGGTACACTTTTAAAAAGTACTAACATCGGAGGTGTTTTTGCATGGGCAAAAACGTATATTCAAGTGAAGTAAAATGGGCAGTAGTCAAAGATAAGCTGAGTGGTAAGTTAACGACGAGAGAAATCATGGAGAAGTACGGAATCAAAAATGAATCTCAAATCAAAACATGGATGAGATGGTATCGCTCTAACGAACATTATCGATTTGATCAGCCAATCGGTAAACAATATACCTATGGACATGGTCCAGATTCTGCGAGTGAGGATGACAAGAGAGAACGACAAATGTCACATCTGAAGATGGAAAATGAGATCTTAAAAAAGTACATGGAAATCGAAAGAGAGTTGAGAAAGAAGTAGTCATAAAAATTGTAGAGTTTCTTCGGAGAAAGTATACAATCACCGCCATTCTTAGCGCTTTGAATGTACCAAGAGCAAGCTATTACCGTTGGATTAAGGAATCTGTGAAAGCACCTTCGGTGCTCGAAAAAACCGTCATTGAACTAAGTAAACAGACGAAGTATCGGAATGGACATCGAAAAATAAAGGCATTATTACAGCAAATCTATCAGTTAAAAGCCAATCGGAATACCGTACAGAAAATCAGGCAAAAACACCATCTCCAATGTCGGATCAAGCCGAAGCGAAGATGGAAGTCTCAAGGTGAGCGCATCATAACGGCACCGGATCTCATCAAGCGCGATTTCACAGCAAGTAAACCGAATCAAAAGTGGGTGACGGATATCACCTATATCCAATACGGCAGCACGACGAAATATCTTTCCACCATCATGGATCTTTTTAATAACGAAATCGTCGCATACAAGTTATACGAGCATCAACAAACGTCTCTTGTGATTGATACGTTGAAGATAGCGCTTGAGAATCGAAACTATCCCGAAGGGGTCATCCTTCATTCGGACCAAGGAAGTGTCTATACGTCATACGCCTTTCAAGAATTCGTTAAAAGGAATCACCTAACAAGCAGCATGTCTCGTAGAGGAAACTGTTGGGACAACGCAGTTATCGAATCGTTCCACTCTAATTTAAAGTCCGAGGAATTCCAGTACGTCAAATTTAATTCACTAAGAGACCATGAGGTCTCTGAACGCGTTACTAATTACTTAAATTACTATAACGAAGAACGAATCCAAGAAAAATTAGGCTACCTGACACCGAAAAAATACGGTGTACAGGCAGCCTAATCAAGGTGTTTTATATTGTCTCATATTGCTAGGTCAGTCTAGTCATTTGGTCAGTTTTTTCTTTTCTACAACAAAAAACTGACCTGCAATCTGCAGATCAGTCAAGTGCCTGGCAACGTCCTATCCTCACAGGGGGAAGCCCCCAACTACTTTCGGCGTTCAAGTGCTTAACTTCCGTGTTCGGCATGGGAACGGGTGTGACCACTTGGCTATCGTCACCAGACGACGGGCTCGCGCCCTCAAAACTGAAGTCATCAACAAGCATCTGCTAGAACAAGGCCTCGACCGATTAGTATCACTCAGCTCCACATGTCGCCATGCTTCCACCCGTGACCTATCTACCTCATCGTCTCTGAGGGGTCTTTCTTGATTACTCAAAGGGAAATCTCATCTTGGAGGGGGCTTCATGCTTAGATGCTTTCAGCATTTATCCCGTCCGCACGTAGCTACCCAGCGATGCTCCTGGCGGAACAACTGGTACACCAGCGGTGCGTCCATCCCGGTCCTCTCGTACTAAGGACAGCTCTCCTCAAATTTCCTGCGCCCACGACGGATAGGGACCGAACTGTCTCACGACGTTCTGAACCCAGCTCGCGTACCGCTTTAATGGGCGAACAGCCCAACCCTTGGGACCTACTCCAACCCCAGGATGCGATGAGCCGACATCGAGGTGCCAAACCTCCCCGTCGATGTGGACTCTTGGGGGAGATCAGCCTGTTATCCCCAGGGTAGCTTTTATCCGTTGAGCGATGGCCCTTCCATGCGGAACCACCGGATCACTAAGCCCGACTTTCGTCCCTGCTCGACTTGTAGGTCTCGCAGTCAAGCTCCCTTCTGCCTTTGCGCTCTACGAATGATTTCCAACCATTCTGAGGGAACCTTTGGGCGCCTCCGTTACTGTTTAGGAGGCGACCGCCCCAGTCAAACTACCCGCCTGACACGGTCCTCCAGCCGGATCACGGCTGCGAGTTAGAGACTCTATGCATGAAGGGCGGTATCCCAAGGGTGACTCCTCCGAAGCTGGCGCTCCGGGCTCGACGTCTCCCGCCTATCCTGTACATCATGCACAAAGCCTCAATATCAGGCTGTAGTAAAGCTCCATGGGGTCTTTCCGTCCTGTCGCGGGTAACCTGCATCTTCACAGGTACTATGATTTCACCGGGTCTCTCGTTGAGACAGTGCCCAAATCGTTACGCCTTTCGTGCGGGTCGGAACTTACCCGACAAGGAATTTCGCTACCTTAGGACCGTTATAGTTACGGCCGCCGTTTACTGGGGCTTCGGTTCAAAGCTTCGCTTGCGCTAACCCATCCCCTTAACCTTCCAGCACCGGGCAGGCGTCAGCCCCTATACGTCATCTTGCGATTTAGCAGAGACCTGTGTTTTTGCTAAACAGTCGTTTGGGCCTATTCACTGCGGCTCTACTCATGTAGAGCGTCCCTTCTCCCGAAGTTACGGGACCATTTTGCCGAGTTCCTTAACGAGAGTTATCCCGCGCGTCTTAGAATTCTCATCTCGCCTACCTGTGTCGGTTTACGGTACTGGCGCCTTCCCCCTCACTAGAGGCTTTTCTTGGCAGTGTGAAATCGTGACCTACGTCCCTACGGGACTCCGCGTCGTTCCTTGACTTTGATGCCTGACGGATTTGCCAATCAGACGGTCTTGAAACTTGCACATGCACTTCCATCCGCATGCGTCACTATCCTCCTGCGTCCCCCCATTGTTCAAACGGTGGATCGGCGGTACAGGAATATCAACCTGTTATCCATCGCCTACGCCTTTCGGCCTCGGCTTAGGTCCAGACTAACCCTGAGCGGACGAGCCTTCCTCAGGAAACCTTGGGCTTTCGACGGAGGGGATTCTCACCCCTCTTTTCGCTACTCACACCGGCATTCTCACTTCCAAACGCTCCACTGCTCCTTCCGGTACAGCTTCACAGCGGTTTGGAACGCTCCCCTACCATTCCTTACGGAATCCGCAGCTTCGGTGGTATGTTTAGCCCCGTTACATTTTCGGCGCGGCGCCACTCGACTAGTGAGCTATTACGCACTCTTTGAATGGTGGCTGCTTCTAAGCCAACATCCTAGCTGTCTAGGCAGCGCCACATCCTTTTCCACTTAACATACACTTTGGGACCTTAGCTGGCGGTCTGGGCTGTTTCCCTCTTGACTACGGATCTTATCACTCGCAGTCTGACTCCCGAGTATAAGTTGCTGGCATTCGGAGTTTAACTGAATTCGGTAACCCTGTGGGGGCCCCTAGTCCAATCAGTGCTCTACCTCCAGAACTCTCAACCTCGAGGCTAGCCCTAAAGCTATTTCGGGGAGAACCAGCTATCTCCAGGTTCGATTGGCATTTCACCGCTACCCACACCTCATCCCCGCACTTTTCAACGTGCGTGGGTTCGGACCTCCAGT